>JARBTU010000085.1 GCA_029240015.1 Oscillospiraceae bacterium
GGGGAAAAATAAACAACAAGTGGTATCATTTCGATTCTATTGGCGAAATGCAGATAAATTCGTGGGCTAAATATGGTTCACAGTGGTGCTATGTTGGTTTTGATGGCATTATGATTATAAATACATGGAAAAACATCAAAGGAAAATGGTATTATTTCAATAACGGTGGATTTATGCAAACGAATTCATGGGTTAGATATAATTCAAAGTGGTGCTACGTTGGCGCTGATGGTGTAATGACTACAAACAGTTGGAAAAATATAAAGAGCAAATGGTATCATTTCGATAACAGCGGATATATGCAAATCTCTCAATGGATTAAATACAATTCAAAATGGTGTTATGTCGGTCCTGGCGGGATTATGCTTACAAATAATTGGAAGTGCTTGAACGGTAAGTGGTATTATCTCGATACTAACGGATACATGCTGGCAAGTACTTCTAAGAAAATCGGGGAGAAAACATATAAGTTCTCTTCCTGCGGAATATGCATAAATGTATAATAAAAAGGCAAGCCATTTGGCTTGCCTTTTTATTATATTTACATAACGCGTTCCAATTCTTTTTTCAGCCTTTTAATAATTCTTTTTTCCAGTCTGGAAATATAGGATTGAGAAATACCGATAATATCTGCAACTTCCTTCTGCGTATGCTCTATTCCGTTATTCAATCCAAATCTCATTTCCATGATGGTACGTTCTCTTGGATTTAGCTTGGATACACAGTCGGTCAACAGACCTTTTTCCACTTCAACTTCTATGTCTTTGTTGACACTATCGTATTCTGTTCCTAAAACATCGGATAAAAGAAGCTCATTTCCATCCCAGTCAATATTTAACGGCTCATCAATGGAAATTTCATTCTTTGATTGATTGCTTTTTCTTAGATACATCAGGATTTCATTTTCGATACAGCGTGAGGCATAGGTCGCAAGCTTTATGTTTTTGGTCGGACAGAATGTATTCACCGCTTTAATTAGTCCAATGGTTCCAATCGAAACCAAGTCTTCAACCCCTACTCCGGTAGATTCAAATTTTTTGGCGATATATACAACCAGTCTCAAATTATGTACAATCAGCTTTTCCTTTGCCGTTTCTTCTCCTATTTCAAGTTTTTTGAATACAATAACCTCTTCTTCTTTTGTAAGCGGAGGAGGTAACGTTTCCGGTCCGTTGACATAATGAACAGGATTTATGAATCCGCACCAATCTAAAAGACGATTGATTGCCCTGGAAATAACGTTTAACTTCATGTGGAATACTCGAAACATAAAAGTACACTCCCCTTAAACAATATCACTTAATATTTTTGTATTTATGATTGCGTTAAACTCTCCGCTCGACAACGCTTTGTTGCTCACCCCAATCAACGCTTTTCTCTCAAGGTTTTTTCCTTTTTGGTCAACAACCTGTATTAAATCTGGCAAAAAACACAGCATTAATCCATTGTCACTGACAACATGATAAGGCACGATTCGAATTCTTTTTTGCCAGGAATGGTTACTCATTTTATCTATCTCCATACGATTTTCATCTAAAAATAGTTTATGTAACGCTGTAGGAATCAAATCTTTAACACTTTCGAATTCACATATAATAATAGGTAATCCGCTGATGGAATCACATAATTTGTTACCCGTATCGGCAAATCCCGAAACAAGGACCTGTTTCCCGTCGCACACAATCATTAGATGGTACAGCTCGTGCTGCTTGACCCGTCTTTCCATAAAAAAACTTACGATTTTGATAATAAAGTATGCTATGACTGTAGAAACTACCAGAACCAAAGACGAAATGTTAAAATAAACCATTCCATTGTTGTAAACCATCCCCGAAGGAGTCACAACCAGCCAAAGCGCAAACATAATCCCTGCAAAGGCAAAATTGATTCCAAAAAACAAAAGCGTATTTTTAATGAAAATCCATTTTGATCCGAACCCAAAAGTAATCAGTACTAAAAAGCAGGCCAATATAAGTTTAATCGCAAGGACGAATATGTATCCGATATAGTCAAATAATATTAATATCGAAAATAGACTTCCAACAAAAGCCCCAAGAATCAGCCGCTTTTTTTTCACTTTTTTGCTTGTAAAATGAGAGGTTGCAAGTAATAAAAAATAGTTTACAAACAAGTTTACGGCGATTAAAACATCTATATAAATTACGTTATTCATAAGTTGGCAACACACCTCTTTTTGATTCACAAAACGGTATGTTTTTATTATAAGGACTTGACCGAAATATTTTTGTCGAATATGGTAAAGGTGAATAAAAAAGAAAATACCGTTATCAGACAGATTCCGATAACGGTATTTCGTAAGAAAAAATAACTCTTATTTAGATTTTATAATTTTTTTAACGTTTTTATTGTGTTTTGAAATCAATTTAGAATCAGTTACCTGGTATTTGACTAAGGTGTCATATATTTTGTTTACATCAACATCTTTATCTTTTTGGTACTCCGCTTTTTTTAAGTGGCTTTTCAGCTTTTTAAGTTTTATAACAGGAAGTCCTTTTGGGATATTAAGAACGATTTTCTTCCCAGAAAATACTACCAAACTCTCTATATTAATATTATAGAGCTTTTCTTTTGAAAAAATATGACGGATGCAGTCAATATGGGTTTGATTCTGTTTCAGCGGATTGTATAGATTATGACGTTCATTGCCCATAATATGTATCCAATCGTTTGCCTTGGGATCTCCATATATCTCTCCGCGATAGTTTTTGGTTTCAATCACAATCAAGCCAAAATATCCAATCAAAATATGATCAACCTGCGTTGTTTGATCATACAAAGGAAGATAAATGTCATTAAGCACTTTATATCCTCTGATTGCCGCATAAGGTTTTAATATTTTCATCACTTTTTTTTCGCCTTTTATGCCTAATTTAATAATGTGTTTATTCTTCAGATAAACATATGTGAACACTGATACTATAATTATGATCGCTGCTGCTATAAGAATTATTTCCGGTTTCATTCGATTTAATCTCCTCATGCTGTTATATAGTGACTATTATTTTAACATAATTGAATAAAAAAAGAAATACCGTTTATAATAACATTAGTCTCATTAAATTGTAAAATTTCTTTATGGAGGAATATCTATGTTCGATAAAATCGCACTAATTTTAGTAATAATAGGAGCTCTTGTCTGGGGCGGTGTAGGTATTTTCGGATTCGACCTTGTTGCTTGGTTATTTGGCGGTCAAGGTGCTGTAATCAGCCGAATTGTATATACACTTGTAGGACTTGCAGGTCTTTGGTGCATCTCATTCTTATTTAAGAAAAATGATGTTATCGATAATGATTAAGTCATTCATTCAAATAAAAAGCAGCCATCTTATTGGCTGCTTTTTATTATGTCAAAATACATATTGAACAAGAATCATATAAAGTACCGTTCCGCCAAAAATGCTTACCAAATTGTTTCGTTTCCAGACATGAAGTATTACTACTACGATAATGCTGATAAGCTGCGGAAGCCCATACGGATACTCAAAAACGGATACGTTCTTAAGGCAATAAACAACAAGCAATGCAATTACCGCAGGGGGAAGAACCTTTCCTAAATAAATAACGATTGCGGGAGGAATTTCTTTTTTGCCAAACAAGAAAAATGGAACAGCCCTTGTAAAAAAAGTTATCCCGGCAATAATCAATATGGTAATCAAAGCTTGTGAAGTGGTATATGGCTGCATCAGTCTTCCACCTCCATGTTTGCTTTTTTATTCAATTTATTCTCTATCGGATTTTTTGCAATGAAGAACAACAAAATCAAAATGAGCATTGCGGGCAATATCATATTTTGTTTCCCAAAAACAATAAGCGCCAAAAGCGCGCAAAATGCACCCATAATTGCAGGTATCCTTGTTGGATATGAAATCCATTGTTCAGTGCAGATTACCACAAACAGGGCTGTCATGGCAAAATCAATCCCTGTGGTGTTAAATTTGATTAGCGATCCCGCAACAGAACCAATTAAAGAACCTGCCACCCAATAAGCTTGGTTGAGTAAAGCAATCAAAAAGTAAAATGTTTTGGGATTAGCTCCAAGCGGAACGGTGGTGGAATTTAAAAGCGCATAAGTTTCGTCCGTAAGAGAAAAAATCATGTAACCTTTTCTCTTTCCCATGCCTTTAAATTTATCCAGCATAGACAACCCGTAAACCATATGACGGCAGTTAATAAACAATGTTATCAGAATAACATCAAGAATCCTCATGCCTTTTGATAAAATTTCAACTGTTACATATTGCATGGAACCTGCATAAATGGTAAGGCTCATGAGCCCTGCCCATAAATAATTATATCCAATCGATTCAAGCATCACGCCAAACGCGATGCCAATCGTTAGGTATCCTAAAAGCACCGGTATTGTGGCAGATATCGCAGCTTGGAACATCTTTTTATTCAAGTCAAGTCAACTCCATAATCAGTAGTTTTTTCATTATATCAAATTCTTTCAAAGAAATCAAAAAATGTTGTATTTCACTATAATCAATAAAGATTTTCAGCATATTGCTAAAAATTGCATTGAAGACTTTAAAATTAATTTAAACTATGGTAAAATAAGCAAAGTTAATTCATCGATTTAAAGCTTTAAATCCTAAAAGAATTAAGATGAAAGTTGAGTGAATGAGATGCATCTTTTATTGACACTTGCGTCTATCCTTGTTATTGTCGTGCTATTGGTTGTGTTTAAAAAATCGGCTGACTTTTCGGGAATCGTTGGCTTTGTGGTGATTTCAGCTGTGGTGATATTGTTCTTCAACACTTCTCTCGAAGTGGTTGCGCGTTCTGCTATAGCCGGATTTATCAAATCATTTTCAGTATCTTTAATCGTCGCAACATCCCTGCTTCAGATGGCTCTGATGGAAAAGAGCGGTGCGCTTAAGCGTATCATCATATTTATTAAAACCATCGCCAGTGATAACAAGGCCGTGCAAATTATGCTGATTAATATCGGTTTCGGCACGCTGATGGTTTCGGTTGGGGCGACCCCTGTTTCGTTGCTCCCCCCTATACTTCTCGCCATGGGATATTCTACCTATGTGGCTATTGCACTTCCTGCAATCGGATACGATTCTCTTTGTACATATGCCCTGTTGGGTGCGCCGATTGTTGTATTCGTTGATATGGCAAACAGCTTTTTAAAAAATGCAGGGATTCTCTCTGCAGGAGCTGAAATAACCCTTTCACAAGTTGGCGGAATATTTGCCCACTTCTTGCCGCTCACATCCATTATGATTGGTATTTCCATGCTGTGGATTACAGGCAAATGGAAAGGCGTCAAAAAGGGACTTTTGCCATGTTTGGTAACCGGTGCGGTTGTCGGTTTCATTTCTTATTTTACAAGCAAAGTGGATAACTTGGTTGTTTTAACCGGTGTATTTTGCGGCGTGGGTGTTATCATTGCCATGCTTTGTTACCTCAAAATTACCGGAAAGAAAATTATTGACAAAAGTAAGCTCACTCAAGATGAACTGGACTATGAAAAGAAATATCCTTTGCTTAAAGCACTTTCCCCTTGGATTTTACTCATTGGTATTATCCTGATTTTAAACGTTCCTCAAGATATTTTCAACCAATTATATCGAGTAATGCTGTTCCCAATTAAGGGACTCTCCGCGGATGGAATCCCAATCAACACGAGATTCTTATGGAATGCGTACACATGGATTTTAGTCAGCACGCTTCTTTCCATATTCATTCTTCGTCCTGACAAATCTCAGCTCAAAGATACATTTACTACATGGGGAAAGCGTGCACCAAGACCGGTTTTCGCTGCCGCTATATTCTTTGCAATCGGCGAAGTCATGAACATGTCCGGATTTAATATGGCATCCAAAACTTTCCAAACCGATAGCATGATTAAAGTATTGGCAGATGCTTCCGCAGACTTATTCCATTCGGCATACGGTGCAATTGCCGCATTCATTGGATTGTTCGGTGGATTTATTACAGGAAGCGAAGCCTCCACCATTGCAATGTTTGCAAAATACGCCATGACTACGGCAACAAACCTCGGATTAGGGCAAAAGAGCATTATAATCATCACGGCAGGTCTTGCTTTTGGCGGAGGATTGGCAAGCATTATTTCCCCGGCAAAGCTACAAAATGCCGCTGCTTCAATTGATAAAATCGGAGAGGAAAACAAAGTAATCCGAACCGCTTTTGCTTTCTCAATGATTTTTACCATTGTCACTTCCGCTTTTATTATGATTTTACTGAACATTATCTAATTTTAAATAATCGCATTAAGAGGGCTAAATCCTGTATTTACAGGATTTAGCCCTCTAGTTTTGTGAGAATAACAGATTTTTAAATTATGAATCTTGTATTAATAAATTCTTTATGATAAAATAAGCTTGGTTAAGCATAAAAATTAATATACCCTTTATTTTAAGGTATATAAAGATGCAGAAAAAGAAGGATCATATATGGTATCAATGGATGAAAAAGCAGTTAAAGCAAAAAATGACGATACATATCTAGCGTTATTTATTCAAGAAAACGAATCTTTTATTATTGGTCAAGCTAGCAAAAATGCGGGAAAATTCATAACTAAAAGTGATGACCAATGGTCGATATCACTAAGTGCTTTTCATGAAGCAATTAAAACTTATTCGGAACAAAAAGGCCATTTCTATGCTTTTGCTCAACTGGTTATAAAAAGAAGGTTTATAGATTTTACAAAAAAAGAGTCAAAGCATTATTGTGAAATATCAATTGATCCTTATTCATTTGAAAGTGGTGCAGATGAAGAAGATGATGACTCCCAAGTTAAGCGAGAGGTAGTTGCAAAATTAGTAACAACTCAAAGTGATGGTTCAAAGATGGAAATTGAAGCTATTTCAAAACTACTGAACGAATATGGCTTTACATTCTACGATTTAATTTCTGTTTCCCCCAAAGCAAAGAAAACTAAAGTTGTTTGTGCAAAAGCGATATCATATATTGTAAAAAATAATGAATTAATTATTCAAATGAGAAAGACAAAATTTCTCCCATTAAAAATAATTGAACAAAATTTAAAGCTACCCCGAAAAATATTAGAAAG
>JARBTU010000086.1 GCA_029240015.1 Oscillospiraceae bacterium
CTCTCCGCCCAAGGCATCAATTTCCCGAACAAGATGCCCTTTTGCCGTTCCGCCAATAGATGGATTGCAAGGCATGTTCGCGATCCCATCCAAAGTAATCGTAAAAATGACCGTCTTCACGCCAAGGCGCGCACAAGCAAGCGCAGCTTCACAGCCCGCATGCCCTGCACCAATTACCGCAACATCATATTCGCCCAGTTCATAACCCATCTATACTCATCCTTTTCAACAATTCACACGTTAATATGTTTAAAACCAACGCTATTTTCCCACACAAAAGTGAGAAAAGACTTCATCCACAACTGCATCGGTCACACGTTCTCCTGTTAGCTCCAACAAGTCTTCTATCGCCAACTCAATCGAAACAGTCACTGCATCCAGCGTAAACCCTTGACGAATAGAAAGAACTGATTCCTCCACAAAAGAAACCGCTCTTTGCACACAATCACGCTGGCGTTCATTGGCAAGCATTGCACCTGTTGTGTCCACGTGAACAAGGTTTAAAACACCGGCTATGCAATCACTTAATTCCTGAAGTCCGTTTGTATTTTTTGCACTGATTATTACTATATGTTTAATTCGTTTCTGTATATACTCAATGTCCAGTTTGTTTTCCAAATCAGACTTGTTAACAACTGCGATAACATTTTTATCCTTTATCTCGGCTATCAATTCCTGATCTTCAGACGAAAGGGGAGAGGAACCGTCAAAGACAGCCAAAACCAAGTCTGCTTGTTCCATCTTTTTTTTGGCGAGCGAAACGCCTACGCGTTCCACCATATCCTCGGTATCACGGATTCCCGCAGTATCGGCAAGCCTTAATACCACATCACCCAAAAGAACCGACTCTTCCACAACATCTCGTGTAGTCCCTGCAATTTCAGTTACGATACTCTTCTCACAGCCTGCAAGCAGGTTCATCAACGTGGACTTACCCACATTCGGCTTACCTACAATTGCTGTCACAATACCTTGGTGAATCAGCCGTCCTGCATCATATCCGTTTATCAAATCGTTCAGTTCAGTTCCGCAGTCTCCAAGCGCGTTCAAAAGGTTATCATGTTCTACAACGGGAATGTCCTCTTCGGGAAAGTCTACCCATGCGGCAAGATGTCCTGAAAGATTCAAAAGTCTTTCGTTAATATTCTGTATCTTTTTGAACAAAGCGCCCTCAAACCCTGCCATAGCTGAACGTGCCGCTTGTTTACTGTGAGAGTTAATGATATCCATTACCGATTCAGCTTGCGTCAAAGAAAGCTTTCCGTTTAAAAATGCACGCTTGGTAAACTCTCCGCCGGCAGCAGGGGAAGCTCCTCCATCAATCATCGCGCGCAAAAGTCTCCGAGTTACATAAATCCCACCATGACAAGAAACTTCTACCACATCTTCACCCGTATAGCTTTTGGGTGCGCGGAAAACTAGCGCTACGGCATCATCAAAATCGCCGTCTTTGTCAAATACTCTTCCATAGGCGGCCGTGTATCCTTTCATGTCGCCAAGGATCTTACCAGAAATGGATTTAAAAACCCGATCTGCGATAGTCAACGCCTGATCTCCCGATATCCTCACAACTGAAATTCCGCCTATCGCATTGGGCGTGGAAATGGCGGCTATAGCTTTTTCCATGACTTTCCTCCAGATATTTTCTTACATGATAAAAGCACCCCAAAAGGGTGCTTTTTTAATCAAAGCGTGCAGATGAAAATCAACACCCTTTATAA
This sequence comes from Oscillospiraceae bacterium, assembly GCA_029240015.1. Lineage (GTDB taxonomy): Bacteria > Bacillota > Clostridia > Oscillospirales > Ruminococcaceae > JARBTU01. The sequence continues at coordinate 1,722 of JARBTU010000086.1, forward strand.
GTCTATTTTTGAATAGAGCTTAGAACCATCATCCTTAAAAAGATCTTTGTCGCTAATCTTTTCTGCAGGCGGCCCTTCTTTTGTTTCCGGTTTTTCAAAAGAACTTGGCTTATTGAACTCTCTTCTTGGTTGTGGGCGTGCATTGCTATTATTGTTGTTCCTGTATCCACCGCTGCGGTTGTTATTATATGGTCTTCTTGCACTATTGGAGCTGATAACTACTTTCCGATGTGGTTCTTCTCCCACCGATTTGGACGAAACTCCTTCAACTTCGGAAATTACCGCATGAATAATTCTTCTCTCATAAGGATTCATCGGCTCTAGTGTACAGCTTCTTCCTGTTTTGAGTACCGATTTAGATATCTTCTGTGCAAGTTCTTGAAGCGTTTTCTCACGTTTTTCTCTAAAGTTGCCGCAATCTACTGTGATACGATAATAATCTCCATCCGCCTTATTGCAAGCCAAAGAAACAAGATATTGCAATGCGTCTAAAGTTTCTCCTCTTCGGCCAATGATAACACCTAAATCTTCCCCTTTAAGGGTGATTGTCGCGCTGTCTTCACGTTCATCTACAATCTGCTCAACATCTATGATTCCCATTGCCCCGAGGATATCTTTTATATAAGCCTGTGCAATACTAAGCTTTGTTAATTCTTCGTCCGCTTCTCCATAAAATACTTTAACTTGTGCTTCCGCTTTGATCTTTCCGAACAATCCTTTTTTCGGTAATTCTACAATTTCATACTCGACATCTTCACGTTGTTTCCCAAGCCGCACGCAACCGTTTTCAATCGCATCTTCCACGTTTCTGCCGCTTGCAATTACTTCACGAATCATTTATACAACATCCTTTCGAATAAAATTAACGTACCGTACCTATTTTAAGTCATCATCCGTTACTTCTACATATTCTTCGCCGTATCTTTCAGCGTCGCGTTTTCTCGCTTCGGCAAGCCTTTTTCTATTAAGCTCTTTTTGAGTTAATGATTCTTCTTTGGAATCCTTTTTTTCTTTGGCGTTCGCTTCAATTACTGCTTTTTTCTTGAGCTTAGCTTCTTCCATCTCTTTTTCGGCTTGCTCCGCCAACAGCTTCGGATTATATTTTTTCATCAGCAACGCTGACTGTCCGGCGGACAAGAGGTTCTGCGCAATCCAGTAAAGACCCACACCGGCAGGAACTTGGAAAGCAAAAAAGGTTGAAAATACAGGCATAATATACATCATTGTTTTCATTGTTCCTTGAAGCTGCGCCGTAGACGGGTTGAGCCTCATGGATATAATCGAAACAAAAAGGGAAGTAATTCCCGAAAGAATCGGAATCAAAATAAGAATCGAAAAAGCAAACTGCGGAACCGTACCCAAATCTATCCCTAAGAAGTGCAAGTCCACACTCTGAACATTATGAATAAAATCTGTTCCAAGCGATGAAAACTTTTCCGTATAAACAGGATTGTTGATGTATTGAACTATTCCGATTTCAGCGGTATTTGCGTGATAAGCACTGCCCAATATTCCTTGTAAAATGGTTTTGGCCTTTTCTAAAGTATCTCCACCCATATGAAGAATATGTGTAATAGGCTTATAAACAACGTCGATAAGTCCAAACAGAATAGGTAATTGTATTACCATCGGAAGACAACCGCTCATCGGGTTGTATCCTTCTTCCTGATAGAGTTTCATCATATCTTCCTGATATTTTTGCTTGTTTGCGCCGTGTTTTTTTTGCAAAGCTTGAAGCTTCGGCTGCAATACTGCAGTTTTTGCCATTCCTTTTTGCTGTTTTACTGCAAGAGGGAAGAGTAAAGCCTTTATAATAATCGTAAACAAAATCAATGCGATACCGTAATTCTTAACAACTCCGTATAACGCACCCATTACCCATCCAAGGGGTGTTCCGAAAAGTCCGCCCATAATAAAAGAACCTCCAAAAAATCATTCTTACTGTTTCTTTTTATTTAAATCAGATGGCACGGGATCAATCCCGCCCTTAAAAAAAGGATTGCATCTGAGTATCCTTCGAACTGAAAGAAGTCCTCCTTTGAAGGCTCCGTATTTGGTAATCGCTTCTTTCGCATAAGCGGAACAAGTCGGATAATACCTGCATCTCGGAGGAAACAAAGGGGAAATCACTTTTTGATAAAAAGTAATGATTGCCAAAAAACAAGATTTCACATCAATCACATTCCTTATAATCCAAAAAGCTTACATTAAATCTTATAAAAGCTGATTGAGCAGCTTTTTCATACTTTTTGCTATGTCATAAGACTTTGCCTGAGGGGTGTCTTTTCTTGCGACAAAAACAATATCATAGCCACCGGAAAACTCCGCTAAAACGTCACGAGCAGCGGCGGAAATCACCCTTCTTGCCCGATTTCTTAAAACCGCATTTCCCACTTTTTTGGAAGCAGTGATCCCAATTCTTATTTTGCCTTGCCGATTCTTCAGCACATAGCAAATCAATAAAGGGGAAACCTTATATTTTCCTCTATAATAACATCTTTTAAATTCACAATTAAGCGTGAGCTTAACCTGCTTACTCATAATAGGATCCTCAAAAATCATCTATTCAAAACATTCGTTTGTTACATTAAAACAAAAGACCACAATTTGTGTGGTCATCTTTAGAAATAAAAAGCTATTCAAAAAATCTTTAGAAAAAAAAGACTGAACAGACCACAATTTTATTTGTGGCCTGTATTGATTTTCCTAATAAGTCAATCTCTTTCTTCCTTTAGCACGTCTACGCGCCAAAACCTTACGTCCGTTTTTTGTAGCCATTCTTTTTCTAAAGCCATGTTCCTTTTTTCTGTGAAGCTTCTTCGGTTGGTAAGTTCTTTTCATCGATAAACCTCCCTTCAACGTGTGCGAAACACACTAAACCATTATCATTATTAATGTATTTGTTTTTAATTTTTAAAAATAAAAAACTCACACAAATAAAATCCAGGTCTTTTTCGCCTCATTAAAACAGATTACAAATCCTTTAAAAAAGGCAAAACCTTGCAAGGTAATAGTATATATCAGTTTCAGGTTAATTGTCAATAGATTTTAAGGAAAATTCAAAATTAAGCATGATTTATAGTTGCTTTCTGCTTGTTTTCGACACTTTAAAAAGCCCCTCTTATACTATTATAAATATATATCATAATAAATTGTTGAAAAACTTGAAAAATTCTTCAATATTTGATAAAATGATATTCTAAGGGAAAATAGTGATTTTCAACTTTTAAACAATAATCAGAATGTTTTAAACATAGTTTTGAACATTATTTTTATCATATCATTTTTGGAGGTATTTTTCAACATGGAATCCTTTATGGAAGTGTTTAATCATGTTAAAAGTTTATGCGCGGAACAAATTACGGAAATTGCATATAATCTTTGGATTCAACCTACGGAGCCGGTCAAGTTTGAAAATGACACTGCTTTTATTTATGTAAAGAGTGATTTTCAAAAAAAGATTTTAATCGAAAAATATATTACACTGTTAGCCACCTGCTTCCGTGAAGTTTTGGGGTTTGAGATTAACGTCGCCATTTTGACCGAAAGCGATATCAACCAGCAAGGCAGCCCTGTTCCCGAGAAACTGGATTTATCCGCGGAAAATCCGCAGAAACGGGCGGAACTTGAACAATCCATTCAAAGCGGGGAATATGAATATACTTTTGACACTTTCATTGTAGGGAATTCCAACAACTTTGCCTATGCTGCATGCAAAGCGGTTGCTCAAAAACAAGCGGGGTCCTATAACCCTCTTTTTATCTACGGACCTTCAGGGCTTGGGAAGACACATCTTTTGCTCGCTGTGAGCAACTACATAAAACAACATAATCAAAATACCAATATTATTTTTGTAAGCGGTGAAGCTTTTACAAACGAACTTATCAGTGCTATCGGAAAAGGTTCGGGTCATGGTTCCAACCATGATTTTCACAATAAGTACCGGAATGCTGACATGCTGTTAGTGGACGATATTCAGTTTATCGCAGGGAAGGAAAGCACTCAGGAAGAATTCTTCCACACCTTTAATGAACTGCACCAGCTGGGGAAGCAGATTATACTGACCTCAGACAGACCGCCGAAAGACATTAAAACCCTTGAAGACCGTCTCAGAACCCGTTTTGAATGGGGTCTTTTAACCGATATTTCTCCGCCGGATTTTGAAACTAGAATTGCCATCATCCGTCGAAAAGCGGAGCTTTTGCAGATTGAAATACCCGACGAAGTAGCGGAGTTTATTGCAAACCGCCTCAAAAACAACATTCGTCAACTGGAAGGCGCTGTTAAAAAACTTAAAGCGTACAAGCTTTTAGCGGGTTCTCCGCCTTCAATTACCGTTGCACAAAACGTGATACGGGATATTTTAAACGACAACCAGCCTGTTCCGGTTACCGTAGAACGCATTATCAGTGAAGTTGCGAGAACCTTTAACGTATCCACCGAAGACATCCGTTCCAAAAAAAGAGCAGCACAAATTTCACTAGCGCGTCAAGTCTCTGTTTATGTGGTTCGCGATATTACGCAAATGTCTTTGGCTTCGATTGGAGAGGAATTCGGCGGACGCGATCACGCAACCATTGTTTATGCACTTCAACAAGTTGAAAAGTCTATGGAAAAAGACAGCCACCACAAAGAAATTATTGAGGATATCATTAAAAATATTCGTAACAACTAACTTTTCAACTAATAAGTTTTGAACTATTTCAACATAAAACAAAGCAAGACTTACAACAAAATGTATTTTCAACCAAGTATATAACAAGTTTTCAACTTTCTCCACAGAGTTTTCAACACTCTTGTTGATAAAAATTTTACTTTAAACTTTTCAACAAATTTAGAACAAAAACTTCACATTCAAAAAAGTCCTGCTATCCCAGTACCCTCAAAGGGTTGTCTATTTTTTCAACCGTTTCGACACCCCCTACTACTACTACTATTTAATACTTATTATATTTTATTTATTTATAGATAAAATCATTCAAATAACGAAGATAAATAAACGGCAGCTGTTAAAATGCTTTATTACATAGAAAAATTAAAAATAAATACCGAGGTAAAAAGAAATGAAATTTACTTGTGACAAGAAAAAATTAAGCGAAGCTGTTTTCAATGTGTCACTGGCAGTTTCCGCTAAATCAACATTGGTTGCGCTGGAAGGAATTCTCCTTGTTTGTGAGGACAACACGCTAACGCTGACCGGATACAACCTTGATCTTGGAATCAAAAAAACCATTGAAGTCAATACCATCGAACAAGGCTCTATTGTTTTAAATTCCAAACTGTTTTCGGAGATATTAAGAAAAATGCCTGCAGACGATATCAGTATTTCCACAGATGAAAAAT
>JARBTU010000087.1 GCA_029240015.1 Oscillospiraceae bacterium
TTCCATCAGTAGCAATCGTTTTGCTGTCATGGGTTTTAAAGTCGGTAAACAAAGGACCAGGGTGACAGGTAGCACAGGAATTCTCAGCGTTGAACAGAGCTTTTCCTGCTTCTGCTGATGCTGTTAAAGTTCCGTCTTTGTTGAGGTAAGGACTTGCAACAGGTCTTAATGATTTTAAGAACTCATCAATAGCAACGTTTTCATCTTCTGAAATCGTGTTAAACTGAATATATTTCATACCGGCACGAACAGCGGTTTCAGCATTAGCACGGATACCCGTAATCATTGCCGGAGGCGTTCTGTGGGAATAAAGCATACTTTTTACGTTCTTTGGATTTCCAAGACCATCGTTAAGGTTATCCCAGTTGATGGAATCCATTCTGACATCAGGATGGCAGCTTGCACAGCTTTCCCACTGTTGATAACATTTTGTTGCATCATACCACAAGGTTTCACCGCGACGCACTACGGTTTCCGTAGGCTGGGTACCCAGTGAAATGGAAGACACAGCACTGCTTGATAAATCCAACACGCCGATATTTCCTGTGAAATATTGAACAAAATAAGCTTTGTTGTTTGCAATAGCAACTTCTCTTGGGTTGGTTCCCGAAAGCTTGATTCTGGTTCTGGTTCCATCAAGGAAGTTTAGATAGTTTGGGATGTCACTTGCTTTGCTGACAACGCCGGTTCCGGCAGTTACAGCATTTATTTTTGCCATCATTTTTGTTGTGTCAATAATAATGGCTTCGTTGGTTCCGGAGATTGAAACTACGAGTTTGTCTCCGGCAGTGGCAACACCCCAAGGGTTTCCGGCGCCAAGTTCAACTTCATCAAGAAGTACGGTGTTTAGTACAGTCTTTGCAGAAGCATCAATGATGGTGATGGCATTGGTGTTGATCCATCCACGGTCAAGTTGGGTGGTCGAATATGCATATCTTGCAATAAGATGGCTGACATAAACATATTTTCCATCCGTAGAAGAACAGATATCTTTTACGCCTTCAGAACCATTGATAAGCTGGATATCTTTTGTTTTGGTATTTGTTGTTGTATCAATAACACTTACTTTTGATGCAACGGTAGAACTTTTCATTGAACCATCCTGCAAATGACAGGCAACAAACAAGTTGGTACCGACAAGTGTCATGGAAATAGGCTCTCTTGAAACAGCAATATCTTTTGTTTTCGTCATGCTTGAAGTAGTAACTGCAGATACGTTGTTGTTATAGCGATTTGCCACATAAAGAGTGCCCGCATTTATCACGCCATAACTTGGTGTATGTCCAACCTCTACTTCTTTCACCAAATTAAGGTTTTTATCCAACTTGGCTACTTTTCCATTCAATTCGCCAAACATTACATAAACATTTGTGGTGTCACAAGTAATGGCATTGACTTTTTGACCTACTGAATAGGTACCTACTTTAGTGTTGCTGGAAAGATCTATTTTGTATACTGATTTAGATGTTTCGTCAGCAACGAAAGCAAAATTATCACTGGTAATGCTGATTCCAACAGGTGATATGTATGCACTTTCGGTACCGGTTGCGGTAACAGTTGTTCCGGACAGCTTTTGAGAAAGTGATTTTGCCGGATCCAAAACGGATCTCACAGAAGCTACCACAGGATTGTTACGAAATGAGTCCGAAGTCAAGCAAAAAGCGGCAAAAGCAGCGATTAATATAAATACGGATGCTAAAGCTATTATGATTGCTCTCTTAGTACTCAATACTTTTTTCATAATCATCCTCCTTGATTAATTTTTATATAACATGATGACAGGTGTATGGAAAAAAGTTTAAGTTAATGTCAATAAAAGAATCCATACACAAGCATCTTGTCAAACGAATAATATTTCTCCCGAATAAGAAGTCTTAGTTATAGGCGTGCATCGACGAACCACCGCCGACGAGGTTTACGCCTACAAAAGTCATAACCAGTGCCAAGAAACCCAGAACGCTGAAAAGCATGGTGTATTTTTTGAGCTTTGCATTTCTTCTGGAGTGTAAAAACAGCGTATAGAGCAACCATGTAATTAAAGACCAGTTTTCTTTCAAATCCCAGCTCCAAAAATCGCCCCAAACCTGGTCTGCCCACAAAGCGCCCAGCAACATACCTGCTGTCATAAACGGGAAAGAGATACAAATGAGGCGGTAAACAGCCCCTTCCAGTTGCTCACGTTTTTTCTTATCAAAAAACCATATAATTGTCATAACAAACGCAACCGCCGCAAGTGAATAGGAAAGCATATAGGAGAACACGTGAGGAATAAACCAAACGGACTGAAGTGCGGGCGGACGGTTCCATGCAACGGTGAAATCCATAAAGAATACGCCGGTTAAGCTAAGTCCGGAACACAGGCTGAAATAGATTCCAGTCCAGTTGTATTTGTACATATAGATAATATACAGATAAGCTAAAGTAAAACAAACCCCTAAGAAAGTAAGGACTTGATACATGCTGATAAAAGGGACATATCCGTTATGAACCCAGTTGATTGCAACGACCGAAGCATTGGACAGCCAAGCAATCGCATTGACGATATAAGCAAAAACTTTGTTTTTTCTTATATACAAGGCGGCGCTTGCATAGTAAAGCAAAGCGGAACAAAGGACAAGAATCTTAACAATTTGCTCCCAAGTCATGATTTTGCCCCCCTTTCTCTTTTCTTCGAAAAGCAGGTAAAGAATACCCCGATAAGAATACACCAAATCGCAATGATACAAGGCCATTCGCCAATGTTGGTTTTAAACATTAGAGAGATGTCTCCTGTTTGACTGCTGTAGCTCATAAGGTAAATTTTATACCCGTTTTCGGTAATAGGACCGTTTACATAAAGGTCTTTGGTAATAGGCGTATTGCTGCCTTCGCGGTAAATTACAACTTTTGCGTTATAAAATTTAGGGCTTCTGTCAGGATACTGTTCGAATTTAAAATCCGTAATTCCGATATCAAAGCCAAGGTTTACTTTTGAATCGTCGCTCCTTTGAATGGTTGAATATGTTTGATCTTTTTGTACCGTCATATGGACAGGAATCTTCTCTCCCGATACAAAATACATAAAACTTCCCACTAAAAACAAAACGAGCCCAATGTGCAGCAAATAGAACCCCAGTCTTTTAGCTGAAAATTTGCCTGTGAAAACACAGACAAGCTGAACAACACAAAAAACACCGAGTATGATTACCATAAACCAGTTCGCAAACAGTGATTTTGAGTCTGTAGACGATGGAGAAATGATGGTTAAAATCATTAAGACAGCTGTTATTGCAGCCATAATGATGACAGATATTTTCATGTGCTTCATAAAATTTTCACCGCTTTCATAATTTTTTAATTCCTGTAATGAAAAATACAAATGCTTTATATTCTTGTGTCGAAAAACAGCTTCATTAAGGCACAACGTAATAACAAAAAAACATATTAAATAAATACATTATATATATCGCATTTTCAACTTAAAAAAAGACCTGATTTACACATAAAAAAACGTCAAACTATGCATTAAAATTTTAAAAAAAGACATAATTTGATGTAGTTTAATAATACCTTAAAGCTTTTGCCAAGTCAATTAAATATATAAAAAACATCAAAAATGCTATAATCAAAGACAAAAATTGTGCAACATTTTTTGGAAGATAATCAAGTTTCTCTCAATTTGTTTATTTACATATTTTTTTTGTAATGATATAATAAATTATCTTTAAAAATAACACGATAACAACCCATGCTGAGGAGGATAAAAAATGATTAACTTTAGCTTCTATAATCCCGCAAAAATTATTTTCGGGAAAGATACCGAAAAACAAATTGCAGATGAAATTAAAAAATACGGATCTAATGTTTTGATACACTATGGAGGGGGCAGCATAAAACGCAGCGGTCTTTATGACAAAATCATCGGAATCTTAGACGAAACGGGAATTTCTCACACAGAACTTGGCGGAGTTCAGCCGAACCCGCGCCTTTCACTTGTTCACGAAGGCGTTGCGCTTTGCAAAAACAATAACATTCAATTTATTTTGGCAGTCGGTGGCGGAAGCACGATTGATTCCGCCAAAGCGATTGCGTTGGGTGCTGTTTATGACGGCGATGTCTGGGACTTCTTTGAGGGAAAAGCGAACCCGAAAGAATCTCTTCCTATCGGAACGGTTTTGACTATTCCAGCTGCAGGAAGCGAGAGCAGCGATGCAGTGGTAGTCACGAATGAGAAGAATATGCTGAAAAGAGGATACAACAACGAGTTGACGATACCGAAATTTTCGGTACTGAATCCTGAAAGCACGTTTACGCTCTCCAACTACCAAACTGCCTGCGGCGCGTCAGACATTCTTGCACATCTGATGGAAAGATATTTTACCAATGTGACACATGTGGATTTGACAGACAGGCTGATTGAAGCAACCTATAAAACCATTCTGAACTATGCACCGAGAGCAATACAAGAGAATAACGACTATGACGCCCGTGCGGAAGTGATGTGGGCCGGATGTGTCGCACATAACAATCTTTTGGATACAGGAAGAATAGGGGATTGGGCTTCTCACAGCATAGAACATGAGCTGAGTGCGCACAATGACGTCGCTCACGGAGCGGGTTTATCTATTGTTTTTCCTGCATGGATGAAATATGTTTATAAGGAAAATGTTCAAAGATTTGTTCAGTTTGCAACAAGGATGTTTGATGTCCAACTATCGTGCGAACACACGGAAGAGATCATACTTGAAGGAATCAAAAGGCTGGAGACTTTTTACAAGAGCCTGGGGCTTCCGACGAGACTTTCCGAAATCGGGATAGGGGAGAGCGATATCGAACAATTGGCGGAGAAATGCCTATGCGATAAACAAGGCGGCATCATAGGAAACTTCAAGAAGTTAGGCAAAGAAGACGTTATTAGTATCTATAAGCTGGCTCTTTAACAAAATTGTTTGCTAATTCATGAAAATGTATTGCATTTCATGAAGTTATTTTATATACTCAATAGATGTATGTTTAACAACTTCATTTTTGGATTAGGAGAAAGACTGAGAAAGGCTATGGAAGAGAAAAAAGAAATGACATTGGGGCAAAGAAATACGGAAAGAGCCTTGGAATTGGGAAAAGTATACTTCAAGGAATTTTATAATCCGCTAAGTCATGAGTTGCTATTCAATTCACCGAATAACAAGGGACTTTCCACCTGTTGGGAATACATCGGAACGATGGAAATGACAGATAAATTTGCATATTTGGATCATGATAATATTCCTCTTATGGAAAATGTAATTAAAGGACTTGAATATTACGGTTATTTGAAAGACGACGGGAAACTTTGGGGATATGTTGTAAACCGCGGTAAAACACCAAGAGGAGCAACCGACCCGGGTCTTGCTTTTGATGATAACATTTGGTTGATTATCAACTTCTTGAGAGCTTACGAAATTACAAAGGACAAAGCTCATCTTGACAAAGCGGAGTTTTTGGCAAACTTTTTGATTAATGAAGCTTGGTTTGAACCCCTTGGTGGAATTTTTTGGGATTCCAGAAAAAGAGGGAGACACAGTTGTTCCAACAACCCATTTATTAAGCCATTAGTAGACCTTTATCATCATACAAATAACGAATATTATCTTGATTGGGCAAAAAAAGTATATGAATTTGCTGTAAACAACCTAAAAGATAACGAGCTTAATATTTATGAAGACTTGATTAGGGCAAAACAACAAGAAGACGGAACTTGGGTTGAAGGAAATCCAAAAGGAACCGGGTTCTATACCTATAACACAGGTGCGATGATCTCTGGTGCCGCTGCACTCTATGCGGTGACTAAAGAGCAGAAATATTTTGATGAGGCATTGTCTTGTTCAAAAGGCGCGTTTGAACATTTCGGAGATAAGACCATTAAAGAAGGTCTTGTTGGTTATCCTGTTTCCACGACAATCTGGTTTAACTGTATCTTGCTAAAAGGATTAATCGATATTTATCCTTTTGCAAAAGAAGAAATTCTTCCATACATTGAGTCCTATCAAAAGTCAATGGACTATGCATATGAAAATCATCTAAAAGAAGGGTTTATGCCTGTTGACTGGCTAAGAGGCTGGAGAGGCGATGTTAAGAAAGATAAATTCAAAGAAGCGCTTGACCACAGCTCAAACGCAGAAATGTATGCGTTGCTTGCTATTTTTGAAAACGAAGTAAGATAATTATGATAAAAGCTCGGTGTTTAAACACCGAGCTTTTATGTTACAAAAAAAGAACCGCTTCTAGGGTTTTTTATTTATAGAATTTACAAATCTTAGAATCGTCCAATAGTTTGATGAACAATCCACCTTGAACTGAACGATGTTGGAACCCTTTGTGCAAAGAAGTAACTGTGAAGTACCAGTCGGTCATCGGAACTCTTGATGGGGTGTAGTGATATGCCGCCCATAGAGGCTCTACATAGTCAATAAAGTCTTGTTTGGTTTCAGCCAAAGTTGCTGTCCATACTAACCAGTCTGACTTTGTATAGGTTTCCCTGTTGTCCAAAGGCATTCCGTATTTGTTTACACGTTTTTTATAGCTTGCAAACTCAGAACGGATCACTTCTTTAGGGAAGATGTTTGTTCCAAGAATAACATCCCAAATAATGTTGTATTTCATGCTGAAAGTATCCGGTTGATCAAATGCAAGACGATAACTTCCGTCACCGTTATCTGCCATTTGAATCCATTTGTTTGCCATGTCTTTCGCTGTGTCAATGTATTTTTGCGCGCCTTCTTTATCGCCGGTCAAATTACTGATAATAGAGAAGCTTGCAATAGCCATAATGGCTTTTAACGAAAGGTTACAGTTGTGAGCCAAGTGACCTGCAAAGTCATCGGTACAAAGCTGGTTATCAGGGTCAATACCATATTCCATGAGGTAATTGATCCATTTCTTGAGATCATCCATGTGTTCAACGGCAAAGCTTGCATCGTTCTGAACCGCACAGGTTGAAGCCACCATGATGAGCATGTTTCCACACTCTTCAACAGGCATTTGCCAGCGAGGGTCGATTCCTTCGCTATAAACCTGACCGTTAACATGAGGATATACACCCG
>JARBTU010000088.1 GCA_029240015.1 Oscillospiraceae bacterium
AATAGATCCAACTTATTACTAAATCCAATCCATTTTGCTCCCATCTTTGTCACTTGCTCCGAAAATGGTTCGGAACAAAAATAGCTAACCTGGTTTCCCATCTCTGTAAGCTTCTTAACTAATCCAAGCGTAGGATTAATATGCCCATACAAATTTGCATTTATAAACAAAATATTCATAGTTCTCCTCCTTATATCACTCTGATATAGCATATATTATATCAGAGTGATATACTTGTCAAGGCTAATTGTATGATGGATAACATTACAACTTTGGCATTGGAAAACATGATACCAAAAGATATTGCGCAGGTTCAAGTATTTACAGAAGATGTATCAGTTTCTTGAAATGACATATAGCTACATTATTGCATTTTATAGGACATGCAAGTTTTACACTAAGTCAAATGATGCACAGGATTATGGCAAAGTAAAGCATACGTTGCTTCGGACAATGAATCTGTTTTGAATAAAGACGAATCATCTGACAATACAAATATCAACGTAGCTATGGTAAGCACCGCCATACTAAAGGGCAGCATGCGTATATTTATCATCCGCCATCGTGTGGATTGCCCTTGACAGGACAAGTAGGGCCACGCAGCAGTACAACATATTCATTCGGTTGTGTCCCTTTCCGTTCATCTCCTGCGGTTTTTCCCCATACAACAACTCCCAGTATTTTTCAAACCGTGTTGTCACACTGACGTTTTTGCTAATCGGGTGTGGGGCATCTGACAAACCATTGACTTGTTTCACAGCTTCCGGTGAATTTCTCCACTCAAAGAACGGCAGAACATCGTAGACAGCATGCCTCAACTTTTCATTTATCGGATCTCCATAGTTAAACGTTCCCATATTCATCAGGTCATTTTCCTTTGTTAGTTTTACACCATCGATGTTGTAAACCACTTCAAAATGACCATCCGCGGATATAAACTTCATGTTGTACTCTCCATTCCTGCCGAACATATGAAGCCGCGTACTCTTCCGGCTCATGAGTTTCCATCCAAACGCGCCGCCCTGTTCGTACTGGATGATTGCCATCATCTCATCAAGCGTACCTGGGGCGCGTTCGAAACAGTTGCGGAAATAATGTGCTGCTTCTGTAACCGTGCTGATCTTATCGACAAGTTCACAAACTGTATGCGCGACAGCAATATATTCCTCATCACTAAGGGCATCCAGATTGAGTGCTCTGGCTTCCATTTGCGACATGAGTTCGTTCAGCTTAACTTGAGCCGTCATTCGGCCGTGAGAATCCTTCGTTTCTTCGATGGAACCTATCAGCATGGAAAATGCGGTAAGTGTGCAGACGATTACTGCAAATGCAAAAGATATAATCATGATACGTTTCTTCATTGCCTCAGCCTCCGTATGAAAATCGGTTTTTAGTACGCACTGGAAGCCAGATAGAGGTTTAATAGCCATGCTTCCATCGTTACAAAACAATCATACTAACGCTACATAAACTGAATTTAAACCAAGATACAAAAAGAACAATTCTACTGTTGCGGTAATCAAGGGAACGACAGTTATGACCTTTTCCTTTTTCATAGAATCTGACATATCAAAACAGCTATCCACAATGATACTGTTTTCCATATTATTTCTCCACTTTTATCCGTCACGTCTGGAGGCGTGTCTGCTTTTACAAGCGATGACTTGCCAAGCCACCGCACGTTGTTACAAAAAACTTGCTGCTTATCACTTAAACGATACCCGCAATCCATGCAAGTCCAAAGCTGTATGCAGCAATGGAAAGCGGTTTGCACAGAAAGATTATTGCAGTAAATTTTTCGAGTTTCATTTTTGTAAGTCCAGCCAGCATACATAGAAAATCATCTGGGGCTACCGGCAGTAAAATGGCAATTGCAAAATAAGTATCAAAGCGGCTTTTCTTGTCCAGCCATCCAATAAATTTAACATAAATCTTTTTTGGGGAAACGCTTTGTAAAAATGTTATCCCCAACCTGCGGGCCAATAAAAAAGCAAAAACCGATCCAACGGCAATCCCAATATAGTTGTACACAAACCCCTCCACAGGACCGAATATAAATACGCCTGCCAGTAGGCTAATACCGCCCGGAATGATCGGTATGACCACTTGCACGATTTGTAGAGTTACAAACGCCACAGGCCCCCAAATTCCAGTTTTTTGGACAAAGCTTTTTAGCGACTCCAAAGATGTAAAGAACCCGTTATTCCATCCATAAATAGCTAATATTACGATTAGAAGCAGTCCCACTATAGATGTTATATGAAACACTGTTTTTAATGTTATATTTTTTCCTGCCATACTTTCAATCATCCTCTTTTTCTGCCGTTTTCTTTTTCCTCCTTTGAGCTGGTATAAGCATTATGATAAAAGCTAGCCCATTGCCGCAAAATGCTTTCTTCGGAATATAGACGGTGGCACTCCCATGACTTCTCGCACCATTGGTTATATGCAGAGGCATCCTTTGCGATATTCTTAATCAAAGCGGCAAATTCGTCTGTACTTTGTCCTTTCATGCAGTAATCAAACAGTATATCGCTATAAAGCGAAACGTCCCTTACCAGTACGGGTTTTTTACAGCAGAGAGCCTCCAGAATAGACATAGGGAACAATTCATCGTAGGATGGGAGGAACATTATATCAGCCATATTATAGACTGCAGGCATATCCTCCCGTTCTAAAATTCCGAGAAAAGACACGTTTTCCGGTGGATTGGCAAGGAGTTTTTTGATTTTCTCATACCCATCGCTGATCCGGCCAAAGGAGAAACCGCCTGCCCAAACAAAGTGAATAGCAGGCACTTTTTTAGCTGTTTCCACAAAATCAAATACCCCTTTTCGTGTTTGAAGCTGGCCGACGCCCAATACAACGAACTTGTTTATGGGAATGTCATACTGGAGCCGTGAGGCTCGGGTCACTTCATCGCTCATTGGATAAAAGCTCTTTGAGGATACAAAGTTAGGAATGAAGAGCACTTTGGGGCGGTCAATGCCATACGAGCGGATACGCTCGATAAAATATGGGTTTACCGTAATAAGATAGTCCATGCTATTGTAAAAAGCTAGCAGATACTTATAAAAGACTTTCCTTGCTAATCCAGGCAGTTTCAGGCTTTCGTCAAGCGTTTCAGGTAAAAAATGCACATAGCCGATACCAACCGTCGAATGACGGTTCAGTAAGCGCTCAAAATAATACTGGAGGTTTACGGTGTGGTAATGCACCAAATCAAAACGCCCTTTTTTGTTCTCGGATATTATGAAGTCGGTCAAGCCTTCCCGCACCAACCCCACCTGCTCGTCATAACAGGAACCCACGCCTTGACTTTTCACGCTGTTCGCTGATGATCGCATATTGATTGATAGCATTGGGTTTCCTCCTTATATATCGCTTTCGGATCAGTGGTGGTAAATATATAGATGCTGTGTCCCTGCTTCTCCAAGTTTTCTTTTAGCATCAAAATGGAGGTTGCCACTCCATTGATCTGTGGATAGTAGGTGTCGGTAAAAATTCCTATTTTCAATACACATTCCTCACTTTTCTTATAATATAACTTCGAAAACAGCGCCTTTTGCTTTTAATTGCTAAACATGAATGATTGCTCTCCATTGGCGCACGAAATTGACAGAACTGGTTCGTATTCTTTTTGCCCGGAAAACACAATTGTTAGCTTTCTTCGACACCGCAGAGTAGAGCTTTCCTGTGTTATCAAGTCTATACCATCTTTTCATTCCAACCATCTCCATAATATTATTTACAAAGCAGAATCGCTGTTTCTATCGTTGTAAATCCATCATACTGACGCTATATAAACTGAATTTAAACGAAAAAAAGAACAATTTTAACGTGACAGTTAAAATTGTTCTTTTTCTTTGCTTTAGCGTAAAATAACCCTCCGGCTATGCCGTCAGAGTGTGACTTTTTCGGTTTAAGCAATTAGTAACACAGACTGAGAAAACAAGACATGCACTACATGGGCAGAGATACTGTAAACACGGTTCCCGCCCCCGGCTCGCTTTGCACCGTAATATTGCCGCCGTGGGTTTCCACAATCTTCTTTACAATGGCAAGTCCCAGCCCGCTTCCCTTTTTCGTGCGCTCCCTTGATTTGTCCGCTTTGTAGAATCGTTCAAAAATATGTTTCTGCGCGTCCTCGTCAATCCCGATGCCTGTATCCGATATTTTGCATTCCACAGTATTCCCGTACTTGTGTAAATCCACCTGTATACTACCGTCGTCAGGTGTGAATTTAATGCTGTTATGAATGATGTTCACCCACACTTGGCTCATCATATCCTCATCCGCCGTGACGGTTACGTTGTCAAGAAAAGCATCCATTTTAATCTTTTTTTCGCACCATTGTGGTTCACAGCTTAGGATTAAAGCCCGAAGCTGTTTATCCAATCGATATGGCTTTGGCTCAAATTTTACACTGTCTGCTTCCAACGCGGCAAGCTTCAGTAAGTTTTCGCTCAATATGGATAACCGCACTGTTTCCGTTTCAATAATGCTCAGGAAATGCTTTCGTTCTTCGGGCGTTAATTCATCGCTTTGCAGAATATAGGTAAACCCCTTAATAGAAGCAAGAGGGGACTGGATTTCGTGTGATACGGTAGAGATAAACTCCTGCCGCATATTTTCCGTCTGCTCCAAGTTCAAAGCCATATCGTTAACGCTCCTGACTAATCTGGCAAAAGGCTCATCTTTTTTTAGGCTGTGATTAAGCCGAACACTAAAATCACCCTTCGCAATGTTTTCCAAAGCATCCATCACCTCGGACAGCAAACGGATATTGTTTGTAAAATTGGAATGCCTCAGATACCGACGAAGCAAGAGGAAAATCAATACATAGGAGTAATGCCAAAGGAGATAAAAAAACAAGGGGCCGTTCTCCGGTACTCTTTGCCCTGTGAAGAGGGCGTACAGAACGAAAGCCATGAAGTAAGCAACGACCAACCCGCCCAATATTACCGCCGCGATCACGACCGTCAAAGCAACGCCCTGAACGATTTCCCCCCTGCTGATAAACCGATTTCCGAAGGGCAGCTTCGCCCACAGGAACTTTTTAACGAGGAACAAAAGGAGTACCCAGAGCAAAATGTTAAAAATCCAAAAATCCCGCGAGGTTTGAGCCTCCGGCATAAACCCGATAATCGCGTAGCCGATACTGGTAAGCCCATGAGAGATGGTAAAACAAACGAGCAGTACTGAGGTTATCATAAAGATTAAGGCAACCTTTCGGATATTGATTGTTTTTGGGGTAAACTCAATGCCCAATAACGACCTGATCCTTTGGCTTTTCTTTGCTAACAAAAATAGCAGTATCCATCCCGCAAGGGCAATCGCATAAAAAATTGAAACAACAGTATCTGTCATTCCGAATCTCGAAAATAGAGCAATGAGATAGCCTACCGTTATCACAGCAGTAAAAGTGGCGGCAAAGCAGATGACTAGCGCGGATAACTCTGAAATAGCGCCCTCCGCAAAGCGGATGGCCTTACTGCTTTTCATAAGTCCACCTCCAAACGATAGCCTAAACCTCGAATGGTTGTAATTCTAAAGGCACATTTTTCCTCCGGAAAACGCTGGCGTAAGCGATTGACATGCACATCCAGCGTCCGCTCGTTGCCTTCAAAATCATAGCCCCATATATCTTCAATTAACGCATCACGCGAGAACGTTCGTCCGGGCTGACCAGCCAATTTGAACAAAAGCTCAAATTCTTTGAGCGGGAGTGTGATTTTCTCATCGCAAACGATTACTTCATAAATCTTTTGGTTCATCACCAGTTTCCCGACTTGAACATTTTGAGAAGTAATGATCTGATAGCGTTTTAACAAGGCTTTAACCCTCACCACCAATTCCATCGGTTCAAAGGGCTTCACCAAATAATCATCTGTTCCCAACTGAAAACCCTTTACTTTTTGCGAGGTTTCTCCCTTCGCCGTCAGCATGAGCAAGGGAATATCGTAAGATTCCCGAAGCTCCCGGCATAACTCAAAGCCGTCCATATTCGGCATCATCACGTCAAGAATCGCCAGATCTGCTTTTACTGTTTCTAATTTTGAAAGCGCGTCCAGACCATCTTCAGCTTCATATACGGCAAAACCCTCTTTCCGCAAAACGACTTTCACTAATTCGCGAAAATGAGGATCATCGTCAACAACTAAAATTTTATTCATAATGAGGCTCCTTTCTGCGATCAACCATATAACTAAGATATTGTAGCAGTTCAATTTAAACTGAAATTAAACAGAATCATGAATCTTATCCTTTTCCATTATAGGATTATTTTGTTTTTTTTATCGTGCATCTATAGGTTTTGTTGCTTTCTTGAGCATTGCCCAAACGCGGCTAAAGCGGATAAACCTTCAATTCTATTTGAATATCGTGTTGCTACCATAATTTGTTCTTCTGTGTTTTCTTATATTATAGCCATTTCCAAGCCTTCTGTCTATGAAGCCATCTACTTTTACATTTCAAATATTTTCTAGTTAGTTTTGCGTAAAGGAAATAATAAAATTTCCAAATTTTTGTTTCTATGCGTACCAATGTACCTCCGACTAAGCGGAAAATATTCCGGTCTGAAATTATCTTATTGACAATTCAAATATAATAAGTTAAGCTGATAATAAGTAATACTTATTATATTGCATTGGAGGTTACTGATGAAACTTGAAGAATCTTTAGGATTTAAGTTGGCAAAAGCATCGCAACGTATGTTTGAACTCTTTGCTGACCGCCTTAATCAGGCTGGTATTACATCTAAACAGAATGGCGCAATGCTGCTGATTCATGAGTATCATAACATTACGCAAAAAGAGGTTGCCATCCTTCAACAGGTGGATCAAACAACAATGGGACAAATTGTTGATCAGCTTGAAGAAAAACAGCTTGTCATGCGTATAAAACACCCTTCGGATAGACGTGCCTATT
>JARBTU010000089.1 GCA_029240015.1 Oscillospiraceae bacterium
GAACTTATGCATATTATGAGTCCGGACAGAGAATGATACCACCCCATGTTCTATGTGCTTTGGCAGATTTTTATCAAGTTAGTGTTGATTATCTGTTGGAGCGTACTGATGTTCAAAAACTCAACGGTTAGAGTCAGGTGATATAACTTATGTATCGACGGCTTAGAAATTTGAGGGAAGATAAAGATTTAAATCAACAGATACTCGCAGATTTGTTAAACGTTAGCCAAGCAACATATTCTCGCTATGAAAGTGGAACATTGGATATTCCCAGCGTTTCATTGATTAGACTTGCGCAGTTTTATGGAACTAGTATAGATTATTTGGTGGGTTTGACCAACGACAAACGTCCTTACCAATGAGGCAACTCTGATAATTATTCCCTCTGGACTCTGGTTCTTTACGAATTTGCTACATCTTTTTACTGCGCAGTTTGGTTTGAATACTATTAAAATCTTTAATAAATAAAAAGACATCATACATCTTGTGTTGTAAAATGATGTCTTTTTATTTATAATAAGATTAAATAGAGGGGGAGAGTAAATGGAGAAAGACCGTACCTTAGCCGAAAAAGTATCGGAAGACATTCTTGCCATGATTTCCATAGATAAAAAATTTTTGATTGGAGATAAACTGCCAAACGAAACCGAGCTGTCGGCAAAGTTAAACATCAGCCGTACTACGCTGCGGGAAGCGATTCGTATATTAATCACTTATGGTGTGTTGGAAATCAAGCGCGGAAAGGGAACCTATATCAAAAGCGACCACAAGCAAACCGGTGAGATGGGTTTGACAGAACTCGCTACTTTGCATATAAACGTGAGAGAGTTATATGAAATGCGTTTGATATTTGAGCCGGAATCTGCTTATTATGCCGCTAAACGTGCTACTGAAAAAGAACTTGAGCGAATCCTGTATTATGGCAGGCTAGAAGAAGAGCTGATTTTACAAAAGAAAGATCGTACTGAGGCTGACCAGGCTTTTCATAAATCCATTGCCAAAGCTACCCACAATGAGTTTATGAACCGACTGATGCCGATTCTTTATCAAGCGATTGACAAAGGGGTTCTTTTGTCTGAATCGAACGAGATTATGATTCAGAATACGTTGAATGACCACCGAATGGTTATGGACTTTTTATCTAAAAGGGATGCAGAGGGTGCAAAAACCGCTATGAAGCTTCATATTATTCATGCAATGAGAGGGCTTGGTATTACAGAGGATTAAACATATTGATATAATTTTTACGATGATGTCACCTGTTGACACAAGACATCATATGTTATATAATGAAATCATACAACTATACTGGATGAGGAGTTAAAATTATGAAAAGCGATATGATTACAAAAAGTGCTCCGAAACGAGCGTTGCTTCGTGCGCTCGGCTTAACTGACAGAGAAATGAAACAACCTTTAATCGGTATTGTCAGCTCACAAAATGATATTGTTCCGGGGCATATGAATCTGGATAAAATTGTTGACGCCGTAAAACTTGGTGTGGCCATGGCGGGGGGAACTCCTCTTGTTTTTCCTGCGATTGCGGTGTGTGACGGGCTTGCTATGGGGCATCAAGGAATGAAATATTCACTTGTAACACGCGAATTGATTGCGGATTCCACCGAAGCGATGACGATGGCGCATGCGCTTGACGCACTTGTGATGGTTCCAAACTGTGATAAAAACGTTCCGGGATTGCTTATGGCAGCGGCACGTTTAAATATTCCTGCTATTTTTGTAAGCGGCGGACCGATGCTTGCCGGAAAGGTAAACGGACACAAGACCAGCTTTTCCAGCGTTGCAGAAGCAGACAACGAATTTAATGCAGGGAAGATTACGCAAGAAGAACTACTAGAATTTGAAAACAACGCTTGTCCGACCTGCGGTTCCTGTTCGGGTATGTATACGGCAAACAGCATGAATTGCCTGACCGAGGTTTTGGGTATGGGGCTTAAAGGAAACGGTACGATTCCTGCAGTATATTCAGAGCGCATACAACTTGCAAAGCGTGCAGGGATGCAAATCATGGAGTTGCTTAAAAATGACATCCGTCCAAGAGATATCATGACGCCAGATGCATTCACAAACGCTTTGACCATTGATATGGCACTTGGATGCAGCACCAACAGCATGCTTCATCTTCCTGCAATTGCACATGAATGCGGAATCAGACTGGATTTAGAAATGGCAAACGAAATCAGCGACAGAACGCCGACTCTTTGTCACCTTGCACCTGCGGGACACACTTACATAGAAGAGCTCAATGAAGCAGGCGGTATTTATGCGGTTATGAATGAAATCAATAAGATTGGTGTGCTTAAAACCGATTTGATTACCTGTACTGGGAAGACCGTTGGCGAAAACATAGCCGGATGTATCAATAAAAATCCTGAAGTAATTCGACCGGTGGAAGACCCGTACAGCGAAAAAGGCGGAATTGCCGTATTAAAAGGAAACCTAGCACCTGATTCCTGTGTGGTTAAGCGCTCTGCGGTTGCACCCGAAATGCTCAAGCACAGCGGACCTGCAAGAGTGTTTGACTGTGAGGAAGATGCGATGGATGCAATCAACTCCGCCAAAATTGTGGCGGGGGATGTCGTTGTTATTCGCTATGAAGGGCCAAAGGGCGGACCCGGTATGAGAGAGATGCTAAACCCTACCTCTGCCATCATGGGACACGGACTTGGGGAAAGCGTTGCTTTAATTACAGACGGTCGTTTCAGTGGTGCTACCAGAGGCGCAGCTATAGGGCATGTTTCTCCCGAGGCAGCAGTTGGAGGGAATATCGCCCTTATAAAAGACGGCGATACCATCCAGATTGACATCATGGCAAATAAAATCGATATTCTTATCAGTGATGATGAGCTAGATAAACGCAGGCAGGAATGGAAGCCAAGAAAGCCTGCTATCACCACCGGATACCTATCCCGCTCTGCGGCAATTGTTACATCGGGAAATCGGGGAGCAGTTTTGGAAAATAATTAATAGTGTATAAAAAAGTAAAACGCTCATCAAATCTCTATAGATTTGATGGGCGTTTTTTCTTATCGGGAGCAAAACGAGGTATGAATAGGTCTTATGAGAAATATTTTGTTAAAGAGTTACTCATATTGAAAAAAGCTAGATATATTAAATCTGTTCTAATATACTTCCTTGATTCTTAGATATTTCGTCAATTAAAACAAGTGCATCGGTGCGTACTTCTTTGGAAGCATAAACGCCCTTTTGTGCATTTTGAGCGGCAAGTTTCGCGTGAACGTTTGCACTTTCATACTCACAGTTTTTAAAGTATACTTTTGCAAGTGCCAAATGTGCTTTTGCACTGATTGCAGATGCCTCATCACCAAGCATAGGCGGCAGCTGAGAAGTCATTGAAATGACATCCTTGTATTCGCCCTGTTTAAGCAATTCTTTTGTTTGGCGAAGAATTTCCAGCGTATCCGCTTCTTCATTAGGCATCAAGTCATTGAGAGAGACCTCCAGAACTTTCGCTATATATTCGAGGGTACGCATGGAGGGGGTTGCGGCACCGCTTTCGATTTGACTGAGCATGTTACGTGTGATAAAATCCCCGACAACTTCGCTTTGCGTCATTTTTTTTGCTAACCTGATCTCTCGAATTCTTTTTCCGAGTTTTTGCGAATCCATAGCGTTCACCTACTTTAAAGCAACGTTGCTCTTTCAAACGTGCATCTTACATATGGTAAATAAAATTTACTTAATTATAACAGCATATAAGAGTAAATGCAAGATTTTTTACATATAATAAAAATTTTTGAAATATATTAACAAATAAAGGATGTGGGAATATAATAATGGTAAATTAGATTTACTTAGGAGGGCAGAGAGATATGAATGAATGGTGGGTGTGGCAAAATTGATTCAGATGTCCAGGAAGCTCATTTCGAGTGGCAATATTAATATCAAAAATGCATTGGGAGAAAGTGCAAGAGTATATCTTACAATACCGGCAGGTGGAAGAGGTAAAGTAAGCCTTACTGTGCAGGAACGGCTGATTGAAGCAGATGCGATGTCTGACGATAAAAATGACTTGGTAACAGGCACAATGGTCCGTGTAGTAGATATACGGAGCGGGATATTGGTGGTTGAAAAGGATTAATAGACAATCAGTTCATTATATTTGTTGAAAAGGACGCATGCCCTTTCATACATATACACATATTTTAGGAGGTATTTTATGCCAGACGTATTAATAGCAATATCTATTGGAGTTATTGTCTTATTTGGAGTAGTTGTGGCTTTGCTGTCACGGTATCGCAAATGTCCTTCGGATAAGGTTCTTGTAATTTACGGTAAAGTAGGTTCTGATTCCAGCGGGCAGAATCGGTCTGCAAAGTGTATCCATGGCGGTGCCGCATTTATAGTACCGGTTATACAAGCATATCAGTATATGGATTTGACTCCGATTTCTTTAAATGTAGATTTAAAGAACGCGCTATTCAAGCAAAATATTCGTGTTGACGTTCCGTCCAGATTTACAGTATGTATTTCAACCGAGCCTGGAGTAATGCAAAACGCAGCGGAGAGATTGTTAGGTCTACAGCAAGTTGAAATTCAGGATTTGGCGAAAGACATTATATTCGGTCAGTTGCGTCTTGTAATTGCAATGATGGATATTGAAGAAATTAATACAGACCGCGACAAATTTTTGGCTTCTGTTTCAAACAATGTTGAAATTGAGCTCAAAAAGATTGGCCTTCGTCTTATCAATGTAAACGTAACAGACATTAATGATGAATCAGGCTACATCCAAGCGCTAGGTAAAGAAGCAGCAGCGAAAGCTATCAACGACGCTAAAAAATCGGTTGCGGAAAAAGACAGAGATGGTGCCATCGGAGAGGCAAACGCACAAAGAGATCAGCGTATTGAAGTTGCTGCCGCTGACGCTACAGCTATTACGGGTGAAAATGATGCAAAAGTGGCGGTTGCCCAATCTGACGCGAGTCGCCGTGAAAAAGAAGCTGAAGCGCTTCGTTTAGCAACTGCGGCTGAAAAAGTACAGGCGGCAAAAGCGTTGCAGGAAGCATATGTTGCGCAACAGGAAGCAGAACAAACCCGTGCGGCGCTTGAACGCGCTTCACAACAGGCGGATGTTATCGTAAAAGCTGAAATCGCGAAGCAACAAGCTGAAATCGCTGCTGAGGCAGAGGCCGAAGTAACACGCCGCGAAGCGAGAGGTGAGGCGGATGCGATTTATGCTAAAATGGAAGCACAGGCGAAAGGTATCCAAGAAATCCTTACAAAGCAAGCGGCCGGTATGCAACAGCTTGTTTCCGCTGCAGGGGGAGATCCAGATGCTGCGGTTAAGCTTATTATTGCTGATAAATTGCAAGAACTTGCGAAAATTCAGGTCGAAGCTATCAAAAATATAAAAATTGATAAAGTTACTGTTTGGGATAGCATGGGGAACGGTACAGGAACACCTGCAACGGCGGAATTTCTGTCGGGAATGTTAAAGGCGGTTCCTCCGATGAATGATTTATTTAAACAAGCAGGAATGGAATTGCCAAGTTTCTTAGGTAAAGATGCTGCTTCCTCAGAAGTTATCGTAGAAAGTACACCCGAGCAAACAGTAAAAAACTAAACTTAAATTATTTGATATGAAATATGGATGTTTTAAACAATACATACAAACTAAATCCGGTTTTGAGTTAACTCAAAACCGGATTTAGTTGTTTCGTAAATACTTAGAATGCAGAGATATGTAATCCTCAGATTATACGCACTAAGACTCTTCAATAAACTGTGTCAGCTCTTTATTAAACAAATCTTTCTGGTCATAGAATAAAAAGTGACCGCATGCTTCAAAAGGAACTAGTTTAGCATTTCGAATGGCGTTCTTTTGTGCCACCGCCAATGGATACAGGCAGACTTGGTCATTCAAACCATGCAGAATGACAGTAGGAACATTGATTGTTTTTAAGTCGTCAAATAGTCCTTCTTCGTCAAGCCAAGTGTTTGCAACAGCAGCGGTACCCCAGCTAGACGCTTGCAATCCCAGCTGAAAGATCCAATCTGAGAGCTGCTCGGTAACATGCCTGTAAAAAATCATATTTCCAAATCCTCTGAGCATATTCGGTCGGTCGCTGTAGGTGCCTTGGATGATGTCTATAACAGCCTGTCTTGGCAAGCCATATGGGAAATAGGGACGCTGGATAAGGCTCGGAGCTGCCGCCGCAAAAAGTCCAAGCTTGGATACTCCGTAGCCGTTATGTCTGGCCATGTATCGAACGCAGATTGCACCTCCTGTTGAGTGTCCGCCAAGTGTAAAATTTTGCAGTTTTAGGGCGTCTACAACACTTCTAACGTCATCTGCAAGTCGATTGTAATCATAACCGCTCCAAGGCCTGTCAGATAAGCCAAACCCTCTGATATCCATTCCAATACATCGATAGCCCTGCTTTGGAAGTTCGTTAAACTGGTATTCAAACAAATTATGGTTTCCCGGCCATCCATGGATAAATAGAATTGTCTTGTTGCCAGTCGGATTAAGATCTTCCACATAAATGTTAACATTCGGTTCAACGCCAACATAAAATCCCATGTAAAATAATACCCCCTTTAATAAGATTGCTCTAACAATAGATTATTCACCGGAGGATTCATATATTCGTGTTTGTATCATAGGTATAAACCATTATTTATTCTATTTAAAAAACCTTGCAAGTACTAAACTTGCAAGGTTTTTTATTAAAAGCGATAACTAGCCTGTAGATGCAGTTTGATGTTATGACACAATGGATTAATACTTCCCAAACTCGCTGTCATTTAGAACAATGTCGTAACTTTGCCCTACGCCACTAAAATTATCCTGATCTTTCTCTGAAAAAGTAATCTTATTATGTAATATTTGCTCATGATCGTATGGATCTTTCATGTGGGACAATGTATGGGAATTCTTTGCTGTTT
>JARBTU010000090.1 GCA_029240015.1 Oscillospiraceae bacterium
CATCCCGAAGCATGCGGCGGGCCAACCGACACCGCTTATTTGTTTGACTCATTCATAAGCCTCATTGAGAAGGAGGGCAAGTAAATGCCATTAAGGTCTGATATAAAAAAAGTTTTGGTTATCGGCTCCGGCCCTATCGTTATCGGGCAGGCCGCTGAATTCGACTATGCAGGAACTCAAGCTTGCCGCGCCTTGAAACAGGAAGGCTTGGAGGTTGTTTTGGTTAATTCAAACCCTGCGACTATTATGACCGACAAAGTCATGGCGGACAAAATCTATGTGGAACCGCTTACCCTTGATGTGATTAAAAGAATTATTCAGATAGAAAAACCGGACAGTTTGCTTTCCACCCTTGGCGGGCAGACAGGACTTACCCTGTCTATGCAACTTGCTGAAGAAGGCTTTTTGAATCAAGAGGGCGTTGCCTTACTTGGAGCCAACCCGGAAACCATCCACAAAGCGGAAGACAGACAGGCTTTTAAAGATACCATGGAGTCTATCTGTGAGCCTTGTATCCCATCAAAGGTAGTAACTACTGTTGAGGATGCGGTTGATTTTTCGAACAACGTGATTGGATATCCTGTTATTGTGCGCCCTGCCTTTACCCTTGGCGGAACGGGCGGCGGTATCGCAAACAATGAAGAGGAGCTTCGTGATATTGCAAGAAACGGACTTCGCCTTTCCCCTATCACGCAGGTTTTAATTGAAAAGTGCATCAGCGGCTGGAAGGAAATCGAGTTTGAAGTAATCCGCGACAGCAAGGGCAACGTAATTACCGTTTGTTCGATGGAAAACTTTGACCCTGTCGGCGTTCACACCGGAGACAGTATCGTTGTTGCCCCTGCTGTTACGCTGACCGATAAAGAATATCAAATGCTAAGGACAGCTTCACTGAACATCATATCCGAACTTAAAGTTGAAGGCGGATGCAACTGTCAATTTGCCCTTCATCCCGAAAGCATGGAGTACGCAGTTATCGAAGTAAATCCCCGTGTGAGCCGTTCTTCTGCACTTGCTTCCAAAGCAACAGGATACCCAATCGCCAAAGTAGCGACCAAAATTGCCATCGGATACAGCCTAGACGAAATTATCAATCAGGTAACAGGAAAAACTTATGCCTGCTTTGAACCTGCGCTTGACTATATCGTTGTTAAATTCCCAAAATGGCCTTTCGATAAATTTATATACGCTAAAAGAACACTTGGAACCCAAATGAAAGCAACCGGAGAAGTTATGAGCATCGGAACCAGCTTTGAGCAGGCTTTGATGAAATCGGTTCGCGGAATCGAACTGGGGCTTGATACGCTGAATCTCCCTAAGCTTTCTGAAAAAACAGATGAAGAAATCGTTGAACTGTTAGAAAACTGTGATGACGAGCGGTTGTTCGTTGTTTTCTCTGCGATAAAAAAAGGAATCAGTTTTGAAAAAATACATGAAATCACCATGATTGATGAATGGTTTTTGGGTAAGCTGAAAAACCTTTGTGAGATGGAACAGTGGCTTTGTGATGGCGAGCTAACCGATGATAAATACTTAAAAGCAAAGCACTTTGGATTATTAGACAGCACAATTGAAAAATTATCCGGGCAAAAAATCAAAAATCCAAGATCTGCATCATTCAAGATGGTTGATACTTGTGCCGCTGAATTTTCCGCTCAAACACCATATTTTTATTCCACTTATGATGAAGAAAACGAAGCTGCTCTTTTTATAGAAGAACAAAACAGCAAAAAGAAGAAAATCATCGTGTTCGGCTCAGGCCCTATCCGAATCGGACAGGGAATCGAATTCGACTATTGCTCTGTTCACTGCGTGTGGTCGCTCAAAAACGCAGGATGTGAAGCTATTATTTGCAACAACAATCCGGAAACCGTTTCGACCGACTTCGATACCGGTGACAGGCTGTATTTTGACCCCCTCACCAAAGAAGATGTTAAAAGCATATTGGATACCGAAAAGCCGGATGGTGTTGTAGTGCAATTCGGAGGACAAACCGCAATCAAACTGACAAAGTTCTTACACGAGCTTGGCATAAACATCCTTGGGACTTCTGCAGACAGTGTTGACGCTGCGGAGGACAGAGAACGGTTTGACGCCGTACTTGAAAAATGCGAAATTCCTCGTCCTGAAGGGCACACGGTCTTCACGACTGAGCAAGCCATAAAAGCCGCAAAAGATCTGGATTATCCCGTTCTTCTTCGCCCGTCCTATGTATTGGGCGGACAAAACATGATTATTGCGCACTCTGAAAAAGATGTTGTGGAATATATGACGGTTATTACCTCGCACGAGCTTGAAAATCCTGTGTTGATTGACAAATACATGATGGGTGTGGAAGTAGAAGTTGACGCAATCTGTGACGG
Organism: Oscillospiraceae bacterium; assembly: GCA_029240015.1. GTDB lineage: Bacteria > Bacillota > Clostridia > Oscillospirales > Ruminococcaceae > JARBTU01. Next base: position 2,364 of record JARBTU010000090.1, read on the forward strand.
AACCGATTATCTGATTCCGGGAATCATGGAGCACATTGAACGCGCAGGTGTTCACTCGGGTGACTCCATTTCCGTTTATCCCGCACAGAATTTATCGGAGCGAATCCGGGATGATATTATCGAATATACCGGAAGACTTGCCCGTGAGCTGAAAGTCATCGGTCTTGTAAACATTCAATATGTGGTCTACAACGGTGAAGTGTATGTAATCGAAGTGAATCCTCGTTCTTCCAGAACGGTTCCTTATATCAGCAAGGTAACAGGCGTTCCGATGGTTGATTTGGCGACAAAAATTATGCTGGGCGCAAAGCTTTCCGAGTTGGGTTACGGGAGCGGATTATATCCTGAAAGGGAGTATATCGCCGTAAAAGTCCCTGTTTTCAGCTTTGAAAAACTTCATGACGTAGACACACACTTGGGACCGGAAATGAAGTCAACCGGCGAAGTGTTGGGAATTGCCAAAACTTTTGAAGAAGCCTTGCTAAAAGGTCTCGTAGGCGCAGGAAACAAGATGAAAAAAACAGGCGGCGTGTTCATCTCTGTTCGTGACAGTGACAAGCAGGAAATTATCGAGGTAGCTGATAAGTTCTTAAGCCTGGGGTTTGATCTTTATGCCACTGCGGGAACCGCCAACACACTGAACAAAAACATGATTGCAACCAATGTGGTTCGCAAAATTTCGGAAGATTCCGATAATAATATTTTAAAACTCCTTGATTCGGGAAAAATTGATTACGTTATCTCCACTTCAGCCAAAGGCAGAAAACCGGCAAGAGACAGCGTAAAACTCCGCAGGAAAGCCGTGGAACGCTCGATCTGCTGTCTGACCTCATTGGATACAGCGAATGCAATTGCAGATTGTTTGGCCATGAAAAAGACCATTAAAGACGTTGAGCTTGTTGACATCACCAAGATATAAAAAATCGGAGGTTTTTATGGCTTATCAGCAAGGATTATATCCTTTAATTAAAAAGCAGAATCTCGCGAAAAATATTTATGACTTTACCCTTCTTTGTCCTGAAATTGCAAAAGAGGCTTTGGCAGGTCAGTTCGTTCACATCAAGGCGGACGGATTTCTGCTTCGCCGACCGATTTCTATTTGCGGGATTAACAGGCAAAAAGGAACCCTGCGAATCGTTTTTGAGATTCGAGGTCAGGGAACCGAACAGATTGCGGGTATTAATGAAGGCGAGTTAGTGGATATGATTGCTCCCTTGGGAAAAGGTTTTACTCTTCTTGCAAAGGATAAAAAAGCAATCGTTGTCGGCGGAGGTATCGGTGTTCCGCCGATGCTGGAAGTCGCCTCCCATTACAGAGAAAACGCTGCCGCTATCATCGGGTTCAGAAACGCTGCTGCTGTTATTCTTGACAAAGACTTTGAAAAAAACTGGAACAAGGTAATTCTTTGCACCGACGATGGTTCGGCGGGACAAAAAGGATTTGTGACCCAGGCGTTAAAATCAAGGCTTGAAGCAGAAAATGCAGACATCATCTATGCGTGCGGTCCTGCTCTTATGCTAAAAAGTATTATTGATTTAGCAAATGAGTATCACATCAAATGTGAAGTTTCACTTGAAGAACGAATGGCTTGCGGAGTGGGTGCTTGCCTTGGGTGTGCTTGCAAAACCGTCAAAAACGGGGAAGAGTTTTTTGCCCACGTCTGCAAAGACGGTCCTGTCTTTGAGAGCAAGGAGGTGATTCTCTGATGGCGAACCTATCAGTCAATATTGCGGGAGTAGAGTTTAAAAACCCAGTCATTCCTGCATCCGGAACATTTGGGAACGGTCGTGAGTACGAGAAATTTTATCCGCTTCATCTGCTGGGTGGAATATCGGTTAAAGGGATGACTTTAAATCCAAAAGACGGGAACCCTCCGCCGAGAATCGCCGAGACACCTGCAGGAATGCTAAACTCTGTGGGGCTTCAAAACCCGGGCGTGGATTACTTTATCCAAAATGAGCTCCCGAACTTAGAGAATAAAGGAACAGTTATCATTGCCAACGTTGCGGGAAGCACAGTGGAAGACTGTATTACAATTGCTCAAAAACTGGATGATACTTGTGTTGATATGCTGGAACTTAACATCTCCTGCCCGAACGTAAAAGAAGGCGGCGTCGCGTTTGGCGTTTCCTGCCAAAGTGCCGCAGGAATCACTCAGGCAGTCAGAAAAGCTACCAAGAAACCCTTAATGGTCAAGCTTTCGCCAAATGTAACCGATATTGCAAGCATTGCGAGAGCCGTAGAAGATGCGGGAGCGGACGCGGTTTCGCTTATCAATACCGTTCTTGGAATGAGAATAGACATCAAAAACAGAAGACCAATCCTTAAGAATAACATGGGCGGACTTTCGGGTCCTGCTGTTTTCCCTGTTGCGGTTCGCATGGTGTGGCAGGTTGCAAACGCAGTAAATATCCCAGTAGTTGGCATGGGGGGAATATCTAAATGGGAAGATGCTGTGGAGATGATGATGGCGGGTGCAACAGCGGTTCAGGTGGGTGCAGCTATCTTTTCCAACCCTTATTGCCCTGTTGAGATTATTGACGGACTAAACAATTATTTGGATGACAGCCATATTGCCGACGTTAACGAACTCATTGGCTGTGTTAAGCCATGGTAAATTTTTTATAAGGAGAATTTTCTGAATGAAAATAATGGCGGTGGATCTTGGGGACGCTCGAACCGGTTTGGCTGTTTGTGACCGAACCGAATTTTTGGCATCTCCTGTCGGTGTGATAGAAGAGCGGAACTTTAATAAAATTGTTGAAAAAGTTGTTTTTGCAACAAAAGAATACGATGTTGGCGCCGTTGTGGTAGGTCACCCCAAAAACATGGATGGCTCTTCGGGCGAACGAGCCCAAAAGTGTGAAAAATTCGCACAGATGCTGGAGAACATCCTTGATATTCCTGTAACTCTTTGGGATGAGCGCTCTACAACAGTAATGGCTCATCATTATTTGAACGAAACGAACACCAGAGGAGAAAAAAGAAAAAAAGTGATTGATGCCGTTGCGGCGACTATCATTCTTGAAAGCTATCTTTCTTTTCGAAAAAACAGTAAAGAATAACCTAAAAACGTCCTTGCTTATTTTAAGCAAGGACGTTTTTGATGATAAATCTTTTTTAAATTAAAAAGATGAGTTGTTTGTCTGCCAGCTTCCAGATCGGTATTCCGACCATCTAAAAGTGACAGTAATATAAAAAGGGGTTAAAAAATGAAAAAGCTTTTCTAACTAGAAATCTTTCTTCCTTTAACTTTTTGCGCCATGACCGTGCTTATGAGAACCGATCATCGGCATTTTCCCACTGTCTTTTATTTTTGATTGATTATCAGTAATTCTCTCTTTAAACTTGGATGCGGTATCGTTATCAATAATCCCAAGTTTTGCGTACTCATCTGCCATTTGTTTTTTAAGTTCATTCATTTTTTCGTTTAAGCTATAAATCTTGGCTTTTTGCGTATCGCTTAAAGAATCCCATTTTTGTTTTGCTGCCTGCATTCTTTCTTGCATTTCTTTAAACTTTGCTTTTTGTTCTTCCGTTAATTCGGGTCTTTTATTTTCACTGTTAGAATCTGTTTTAGATTGAGAAGTAGTTGCTTGACTGCTGTTTGTCGATCCCTGCGAAGCCGTCGCTGCAAAAGCTTGTGTTCCGCCTGTTGCTAACAACCCCACTGTCAATGCGGTTGCTAATATCATCTTTGGTTTCATACACACAACAACCTTTCTTTTTATTTTAAATTAATTTCTACAAATTTCTTCCATCACCTCCGTCTTATTTGATGTTATTATTATGCCCTTTGTTTGTGATTTTTGAGTGAAGTTTTCTTGATTTTAATTTGAATTTACGTTGAAATATTTACATATTCAAACCCGACATTTTTTCCTGTTAAGTCAAACAGCAAATTACCCTCTTCATAGAATCTGAACCTTGCATTACAACAAGGCTGCTCTTGTATTTTTCGGGTCATCCCGCCGTTTTGCGGAGCAATCAGTTGATTTTGAATTCCTTTTTCAATATCTATTTTTAGAAAATTTTTATGATTTTTTATGATAATTTGATTCTGCGTATATTTTAAAATTTTTGCTCCGTTATAGGTTGCAAGGCGATATTCCTTTCCTCCATAAATAACAAATGCAATACAGCCATTGAAATTCAGACCTAAAAAAGGGATTTCTGCTGCTGATGCCATAATAGATATATTTTGTTGTTCAAAGCTATTACATTGTGTCCAAGCATATTTTTTGGGGAAGGAATTTCCCCAATCTTTTTCGATGTATCCGTTTCCATCCTTGAAATTTATTACGGTGTCATTGATTTTGATTTTTCCGCTGAGATGATGATTTGCACTGATTACGCCATGGTTGCATTCCATAAAGGGGATTTTGCAAAAAGGTCCCATGATATCATATTGAAGCTTATGAAAATTCCCGTACC
>JARBTU010000091.1 GCA_029240015.1 Oscillospiraceae bacterium
GGAATCGTTGCTCTTGCTGCTCTAAGTGGTGCTGCTGTAGTAATCACTAAAAAAAGAAAATAATTCACATTAACTGAATAAAAAAAGAACTCGCATATGCGGGTTCTTTTTTTATTCCTTTACAACATCTCTATTGAAGAAATCTTGACACCTTCAGACTTAAGTCTTTTGAAGATAACCAAGTGCGCTTTCCCTGTGCTTATTGCATTCATTACTTGAATATAAGACTAATTACTCTATGGCTGTTAAAGGATAACTAAATACCCCTACCTCAAAAAGGTAAGGGGTATTTGCTAGGATAGATTCGAAATCTTATTCTTGCACGCTAAGTTTCTTTGCCTTTTTATGTTTGGAAAGAATTATAGTCAGTGCCATGAATCCGACGAGAATTGCTACTAATATTCCTGAATTGAACCATACTTGAGCGGTGTCTGCTCCACTGATTGATTCTTTGAATAAATTTACGGAATACGTCATCGGCATGAACGGATACAGCACGTTGAAAAACTTTGGTACAGTTTCCATTGGGAAAGTTCCTCCACAGGAAGTAAGCTGCAATATCAAAAGCACCATTGCCAAAAATTTTCCGATATCTCTGAAAAACACCAGCAAAAACTGCACAATTGAGATAAATACCACTGAGACTAAACAGCACGACATGAAATATAGTGGTAAATTATGCACTTGAAGTCCTAAAAATATCTTTAATATGATTGCAAGAAGAATTGCCTGAACAAGTCCTATAAGTAAATAAACGAAGCTTCGGACCACTTTCTTATCAGAGTCTCTCGAAAGAACTTTAAACTTATTGTCTGCATCAAGGAAAATACCGAAGAATATAATCAACGCACCCACCCATAAGGACAACGAAAGAAAATATGGCGCAAAGGCTGTTCCATAGTTCGGAACCGGATTAATATCACTTTCCTGTATATTCACAGGATCCGCGGCGAATTCGTCCAGTCCATCTAAGGTTTTTAATTTTTGATTAGCTTCTTTAATGGAAGAATCTACGCCGTCTTTTGCTTCAGATACTCCGTTTTTAAGTTTTTCAGCCCCTTTGTCTAAATCAGCCGTTCCATCCTCTGCATCATTAGCTCCATTTGCCAATTTAACAGATCCTTTTTGAATATCTTTTGCTCCTGAATTGAGTTTCTGTGTTGCGTTGCTTAGCTCCGACATTCCATTTTTCAAGTCTTTTGTTCCGTCTTCAAGCTTTGTGGAGCCTGCTTTTGCTTGACTCAATCCCTGCTTTATCTGTGTTACAGCTACTTGAAGCGCTGTCAAATTGTTGGCACTGTCTGATAGCTTAGTCAATCCCAACAATATTTCTCCCGATGCTTTTTTAAGCGCTGCATTCGCTCCAGAAAGCACCTTTATGTTTTTTTGTGAGTCCGGATTGGACATTTTGGCAATAAACCCAGCAAACACAGGGTCACTCATCAAAGAAGGGTTCGCCGCCACATATTGGGACAAAAAGCTTGTTGTCTCCTGCACCGTTGCTATCAGCGTGTCCACTCCACTTGTGTATGCAATTAAATTTGTATTAAAGGCTTGCGCCCCAGCAGCCAATTCTTTTGCTCCTTGTTTGAGCTGATCCAAATCTTTTGTGGATGTTTCCAGCGTTGTGGCTCCCTTTAGCAATTTGTCCAGCCCACTGTTTAGCCCTTGTGCTCCTGTTGATAAAGAATTGGATCCTTTCTTCGCGCTGTCCACTCCGCCTTGATACTCGTCTAGCTTATCGGAAAATTTCTTGGTTCCATTTTGAAGATCGAAGGCTCCTTGCTTTAGCTTCCCCGTTCCATCCTTAAGCTTATCTGTTCCATCTTTCATATCCGAGGAACCATCATAAAGTTTCTTGAGTCCGTCCTGCAATGTCTGGAGTTGTTCCGGCGTTTGCTTTAATTTATCAGAAAGTTGTTGCGTGATCTCTTTGTTTATGGTAGATCTTAGGTTCTTCTCGATTTCAAGCGTCGCTTTGCTTAAAATCTGGCTGGCCAGAAAATTTCTCTTCTGATTTGGAGAATATGTGACTGTCGCAGACTGCTTTTCCTTCTGGCTGGAAGTTGCTATATTAGAAGAGAAATCAGAAGGGACAACCAGCATCGCATAATATTTTTTACCCTCTGTCCCCTTCTTTGCATCTTGCTCATCAGTCATAACAAACTTTAATGTCCCATCCTTTTTTAGCTCATCGCACATTTCCTGCCCGAGATTACGATCTTTCTCATTGATTACTGCACCTTTATCCTGGTTTACTATCGCAACGGGCAGAGTATCCAGCGTTGAGTATGGATCCCAAAACGCCCCCAGATAAAAAAAGCTGTACAACAACGGGATGATGATCACCCCGATTATCACGACAACCGGCATTATTTTTTTCTTCTTTAGATTTTTAGCCATGTTTTAAATAACCTCCCTATATTTAGCTGTGATAAAGTATATCACTCAAACAAGGTGGTGTAATTATACAAAAGAATCAAAATGTCTAAAAATTAACCAAACAAAAAAATCTGTCGTAAAACACGACAGATCATCCATTTGGTCTATATTCAACTTGATGAGGAAAAGATAGTATTATTTATAAATGATACTGGATAAGGTTGTGAAAAAATGACATCACTGGAATCAAAACTAAAAAAGATTGCCTTAAATCTAGCCATTGATGCTCTGTTAAGAAGTGCACAAAGGTCTCCCCAGCGTTGTGCAAGGAATCTGGTTGAGCTTGGGAGCAGTGCTTATCCTAATGCGCTGAATAAGGAACAATTGCAGGAGCTGTCTGTTGATTTATTGGTGCTATGTAAAAATCATCAGCCACAAAAAACAAAAGAAAGGTTTTTCTCGGCCTTTGATGCGATAAGCAATCCACCAAAAGTCTAAGAATCATTTTTGTCCATATATCTCTTGACCGCAAACATCTTGCTGTCATAAACTAAATTCTTTAAATGTGATGTCATACTTTCCGGTGAGGCAGCCATACCATTCTTGGCCCAGGAGACAATCATCCCTACGATACCAAAAGAATAGAACTGTGCAATAAACTCAATATCATCATTTTGAATGTTATAACCCTCATCCAATTTGTGTATGATGCTCACAAAAAGCTCTTTCGAAAAAGACAGAAGATACCGCTCAAATTCGCTGTCGCCCGATGACCTCAAAGCGTTCTCATAAAAATAAGATTCTTTTTTCATCACCTGCAGCATATCAAGAATTCTATCGCTCCAGTTGTCGAACGATAAGTCGGTGGTAAGAATCACAATGGCTTCGTTATAATAGATCCAGTTAACAAGTTCATATTTGTCTTGAAAATGGTAATAAAAAGTCTGGCGGTTTAATCCGCATTGCTTTGTGATATCGGCAACCGTTATTTTATCAAAGCTTTTATGCTTCATCAACTCTTTGAGTGCGACCGCTATCGCCTTTTTTGTAATAAATGACTCCGGCATGAAATCCCTCCTGACCCATTTAATAATATCCTATTTTGAATTATATTACAAGAATTTTGTCGTTAATTTTTTGCTGTCTCTTCACTTTTCTTTTGTAACTTTTGATAAAAACAAGCGGGCTTTTGTTTAAACAAAAGCCCGCTTGTTGCTATGAAAAAAAAGAAATCTAACTTATATTCAATTTTCTTCTGACTTATGCTTTGCTTGGACTTTTTTAACAATAAAAATGACAAGTTGCAATACGAGTCCCGCCACCAGTCCAATGGCACTAAAAAGCAAGAGAGACATCAGTCCTACTAAATCGCCCCATCCATCCATATCCTTAAGGTATACACGGAACATCTCAAAGAATCCTACTATCAGGCTTATAATAAAAATAACAAAACCCGCTTTCGGTTTCATCAAATAAAGTCCTGCAGAAGCCCCTCCATAAATAATGGAAAGAACTGAAAAAGCAATAAAGTTTTGCAACTCTAATCCAACTTTAAGAGTGTACGCAAAGCTAATACAAAGCAAAATAAAGGATAATATTGCAACTCCAAGACCAATAATCCAGAAATAATGTTTTTTAAGTTTGTGCATCATGTTTCCCTCTTCTTTTTCCAATACCGTTATGCGGTAAATCTTATATTTTCTCCTTAATGCGCTCAAGCCAATCTGAAACAAATTCTTTTGCTTTTTGTGGCTCAATGACCTGTTTCATTTTAGTTTGCATAAAAGTACTCTCTTCTAGTCTTCCGCCTTTTTTCTCAACTCTTTGTGAAACGGAATCAATAACTGATTTTGGCTCTTTATCATCCGCTTGTGTAACAAATAAAAACACCTTTTTGTTTGTTAAGTCTGCCTTTTCTAAAAAAGTATTAATGGCAGGCACGCTTTTCGCCGCCCAAAGAGGTGTTCCGATAAAAACATTCTCATACCCATCTAAAGAGAAATCCATTGGCTTGATTTCAGGCTTTGTTCCGAAGAATCCTCCTACCGCCGCACCACCAAACGATTTCTTTCCTTTTGCTTCTTCAATCTCCTGGAGCTCCCCGCCAATTTGCTGGGCAATTTCCTCTGCAATCAATTTTGTATTTTTTGTCCACGAATAAAAAACAACTAAACTTTTCATCCAACTCATCTCTCTCTCATTTATTCCCTGCTCTAGTTCGCCAAAATATGAATATAAAGCATATATTTACAATGTACTTAAACTATCTTTGAATACATTGTACTTCATTTGGCAAGCATTCGTCAAGCTTGTTTTAATCAGCATATTTTATCGCGCTTAGGACGTGCGATATGCGTTATTTATAACTTTATTGTATCTATATAATATTTATTTCCTAGACTTGTTTTATTCATAATAAGTCTAGGGTATACAATTTAATTTTTAATGTAAAATTATTTTTTAGTTGAATATTATCTCAAAAAAGAAAGATTGTTAAATATTATTGTTTATATTGACAATTAATGAAAAATATACTATTATGGTTATGTTAACATTGGTTATATTGGTTAATATATTTTCTTAAATATAGCCAATTCTCCGGAGGATGTTATAAAATTACTGAAAGGGAGATTTCTTATGTTTAAAAAAGTTTTTGCAGCAGTTATCTCGGCATCTTTAATCTTGTCAACTTTTAGTATCAACACCTTTGCATATACCAGTTCCAACTGGATGAGCTCCTTGGCCGATAACAGAAGTCTTACTTCAATCTCCATTCCCGGCACACATGACTCTGGGGCGCGGTATGAGCCTGTTGCCGGAACTGCAAAATGTCAGAACCTTACGATTGCCGAGCAGTTGTCTGCGGGTGTAAGATTCTTAGACGTGAGGTGCCGCCATATCGATAATTCCTTTGCGATTCACCATGGAAACGTTTATCAGAATATTAACTTTACGGATGTTGTAAACGCTTGTTACAGTTTCTTGAACAGCAATCCATCCGAGACCATCCTTATGAGTGTGAAAGAAGAGTATGATGCGTCCAATAATACCCGTACATTCGAACAAACTTTTGATTCTTATGTAGCAGGCAATCCAAGTAAATGGTACTTAAGTGATGCCGTTCCAAAGCTGGGCTCCGTTAGAGGAAAAATCGTATTGGTAAGACGGTTTGGCGCAAGTTCGACTCCGAAAGGAATTAACTGCACTACCTGGGGCGATAACACGACTTCTACAACCAGTTCCGGCGGAACAAGCATAAAAATACAGGATCAATATGTTGTTCCTGATAATGCCGCAAAATGGACCACTGCTCAAAATCTTTTAAACGAAGCAAAAAACCAGAACAGCTCATGGCTATATCTTAACTTTATGAGCGGATACAAGTCCTTGCTATTCGGTATTCCAAGCATTACTACGGTCTCTGACTATATGAACCCTCAAATCAACACGTATTTCACCAACAACACAAGCGGAAGATTTGGTGTGGTTATCATGGACTTTGCTACTGCTGCCTTAGCTTCTAAAGTCTATTCGACCAACACCGACCAAACCGCCTCACAGGATATGATTGCCCAAATCAATGCTTTAGGCACGTTAACCCATGACTCTTACAGCACAGGTCTTAACGCTAAAATCGCTGCGGTGGAGAGCTCCTATGCTCAGCTTACCTCTTCTGCGAAGGCTTTGGTAACCAACTATTCCACGCTCACCTCTCTCCGTTCACAATACAATGCATACGCCAACAGAAGTGCGTTCAGCACCATTCAGGGTGTAACGTATGACGGAAAAGGCGGAAACAGCACAGATGGAGCTAACGCAAATGCTGCAACTTTAGGAACGGAAGGAACCAATCCGAGCTTTAATGTTAAAGGAACCAAAATCGGCTATTGGTTCTATTATAACAACGTAAATTTTGGCTCAGGCGCTTCGAAGGTAACCTTTAACTATTCCGTGAATGATTCCAACTGCGCCTCAGGATCAGTGGTTGAGCTTCGTCTCGGAAGCTCTACGGGCACATTAGTAGGCTCTTTCCCTGTTCAGTACACCGGTGGCTGGGCAAATCGGGTAACCCAGACGGTTGATCTAAGCACTTCTGTATCTGGTAATCAGAACCTTTATATGGTTCTTAAACTTTCAACGGGCGGAACAGAAAAAACATGGGTACTCAATTTGTTTTATTTTAACTTTAGCTAAATTTTCTTGATTAGCAATAAAAAACCCTGCACTTTAAAAGTGCAGGGTTTTTCTATATCAAACTAAATCAATTCGATAATAGCCATCTCCGCAGCGTCACCACGGCGTGGACCAATTTTCACTATGCGAGTATATCCACCGTTTTTGTCAGCATATTTAGGTGAGATTTCATCGAACAGCTTCTTAGCCACTCCTTCTTTTGTTACATAAGACATAACTTGACGCTTGGAGTGTAAGGTATTGT
>JARBTU010000092.1 GCA_029240015.1 Oscillospiraceae bacterium
ATGACGGAGTCAAAGTCCGTTGCCTTACCGCTTGGCTACAGCCCAATATAAAAGTGGGGTGGATAATGGGAATCGAACCCACGACCTCCAGTGCCACAAACTGGCGCTCTAACCGACTGAGCTATACCCACCATATTGGCGCGCCCATCAGGACTCGAACCTGAGGCCTACTGCTTAGAAGGCAGTTGCTCTATCCAGCTGAGCTATGAGCGCAGATTGCTTTATTTTTCATAAAAAGAAATTTACAAAAAAATGGAGCGGGTGATGGGAATCGAACCCACGCGACCAGCTTGGAAGGCTGGAATTCTACCATTGAACTACACCCGCATCTTATTTATTAAATTGTTATTTCCATTAGCGACGGATATTAGTATATCAAATAATCCGCCGCATGTCAACACTTTTTAGAAATTTTCTTGGAAAAATTTCTAAAAAGAATAGTTTGGACAATTTAACAATTCAGAAAGCAATGCAATGTTTACACCACTTTCAACAACGGGAACCGCACGAACAACAACACAGGGGTCATGTCTTCCTTTGATGATAAGTTTTTCGTTTGATAAATTCCTATAGTCAATGGTATTTTGTTCTTTTCCAATAGATGGTGTCGGTTTAAAAGCAACTTTAAGGGTAATTGGCATTCCGGAGCTGATTCCACCCAAAATGCCACCGTGATGATTGGTTTCGGTTTTTATTGTTCCCGCTTCATCTACATATAATTCATCGTTGTTTTGCGAACCATACAATTGAGATGCACTGAACCCCGCGCCAAACTCCAGGCCTTTTACAGCCGGAATCCCAAAGATGATTGAAGCAATCGTGTTTTCGATTCCGTCAAACATAGGGGAACCGACACCTGCAGGGAACCCGATTGTGCAGCATTCAATAATTCCGCCCACCGAATCTGCCTCAAGTCGTGCCTTTTCTATTTTATTGAGCATTTTCTGTTCGACGTTGTCATCAATCACAGGGAATTTTTTGGCTCTTACTGTTAAAATATCTTCTTTGCTCACACGAACCGCATCAAAATTAACATCTGTGATATCTTTTATGGAAGAGATATGAGCACCAACAACGATTCCATGCTGTTCAAGGATCTGTCCACAGACAGCACCCGCAAAGACAAGGGGAGCGGTTAAGCGTCCTGAAAAGTGTCCACCGCCTCTCACATCATTAAATCCTTTATAGCGCAAGTTTCCTGTATAATCGGCATGACCCGGACGCGCAAGAGCAGAGATGTTCCCATAGTCGCCTGATCTCGTATCAGTATTTCGAATCACTGCACATATAGGAGCGCCCGTTGTTTGGTCATTAAGGATGCCTGACATAATTTCAGGGAAATCCTTTTCTTTTCTTTTGGTGGATGTTTTTTCATCTCCCGGTGCACGTCTTGCCATGAATTCAAGAATTTTATCAAAATCAATGTTCTGACCGCAAGGAACGTTGTCTAAAACTACGCCGATACCGTTTCCGTGAGATTCGCCGAATATTGAGATTTTGATTCCGTTATTCCACATGGATGACATCTGCAATTCCTCCTAATGCTTTGAAATCTTCATAAAAGTCGGGATAAGACTTATTGACACTTTGAGCTCCTGTCAATGTAATTTGCTCGGTTCCTTTAACAGAGGCAACGGCAACAGACATGGCGATTCGGTGATCGTTAAAACTATCAACCTTTCCACCTAAAAGCTTTTCCACACCAGTGATTTCAAGTTTATCATTAAAGGCAGTCACTTTAGCGCCCAAGGCGTTTAAGCATTCTGAAATTGCCTTTAAGCGGTCGCTTTCTTTTAGGCGAAGCCTTGCTGCACCATATATAGTGGATTTTCCTTCACAAAAGCAAGCCAGCACAGTAAGGATAGGAACAAGGTCTGGAATGTCTGTTACATCAACGGAAAACGGGTTCAATTTGTTTTGCTCTATGATAACACCATTGTCGGTTACAATCACGTCTGCGCCGATTCTTTTTAAGATATCAACGATTTCTTTGTCTCCTTGACGGGAAGATTTTGAGACATCAATACATTCAATCTTTCCGCCCAAGGCCGCTGCTACCATAAAGAATGCGGCTTGGGAATAATCCCCGTCCACACGATAATAAGCAGCTTTATATTTTTGCCTGCCTTTTATGTAATATCCCTGTGAAGTTTCTACGATTTCAACACCAAAAGCATTTAGTGCCTCAATGGTTAAATCTACATAAGGCTTTGATTCTAATTTTCCGTTTATTTTAATCACACTGTCCCCGTCAAGCAAGGGAAGAGCAAAAAGAAGCCCGGTAATAAACTGTGAACTGATGTTTCCGTCAATACAAAACTCCCCCGCCAACAGTTTTCCGCTTATTCCAAATGGCATGGTCTTTCGGTAATCAAACTGAATACCATTTTTGGTGAGTTCGGAAAGATAAGGAGTGATTGGTCGTTCGGGCAGTTTTCCTTTTCCAACAAAAACGCCTTCTATGCCCAGTGCGGCAACAACTGGAATCATAAAGCGAAGAGTAGACCCGCTTTCGTTGCAGTCAATCATTGCTTTTTGAACGTTGGAATGGATACCTGTAACGGAAATTTTATGTTCTTGAATATCAAATGATGCACCAATGGCTTCAAGTGACTTCATAGTCGCAATAATGTCTTGTGAAAGGATAACATTATCAACAATGCTGGTTCCTTCGGATAAAGCCGCACAAATCAAAGCTCTGTGGGAGATGCTTTTAGATGGGGGGATCTCCGCTTTTCCATTCAGATTAGACGGTGAAAATTTAACGGTCATGCGCATACTCTCCTCTGACAAAGTCAAAAAATTCATTGATGCTGAGCGGGAGGATTTCGGAATTTCCGATTTCTTTGATCACGATAATATGAAGGGTTCCTTTAGAGCGCTTTTTATCGTTGACACAACATTGAATCAGCTCTTCGTCTGCAATGCCGTCATGAGTAGGAAGATTATATTTTTCAGCGCATTTTTCAAGAAGTTTTTGTGTGCCTGTTTCAGTCATTCCATATTGCTCACTTCGTTCGGTTAGCCTGCACATTCCAATCGAAACAGCACTTCCGTGTGTATATTTTTCATAGTGATAAAACTTTTCGATTCCGTGTCCTAAAGTATGACCAAAGTTTAAAAGCATCCGCTCGCCTGTGTCAAACTCATCTTTTTCCACTAAAGTTCTTTTAATGTCGATACATTCATAAATTATATCAACAAGGTGCTCGTTAATATCTTCATGAAGAAGCTTGTCAAACAGGGACTTGCTTTTAATCGCACCATACTTGATGGCTTCCGCGACCCCGTCACTAAAGATTTCATCGGAGAGAGTGGAAAGTGTATTTGTATCACAAATAACAAGAAGGGGCTGGCAAAAGGCGCCCACAAGATTTTTCCCCGACTCAATGTTGACTCCGGTTTTTCCACCAACCGAACTGTCAATCTGAGCAAGCAAAGTGGTCGGAATTTGGACAAAATCGAGCCCTCTTAGATATGTAGCAGCGCAAAATCCTGTTAAATCACCGACAACACCGCCACCCAAAGCAATTAGCAAATCATTTCGGGTAACCTGTTTCTTACACAGAAATTCATAGAGTTCAATAAGCGTTGAATGGGACTTTTGCTTCTCACCGTTTTTGAACACAAAAACATGCACATCAAAACCGCTTTGTTCCAAAGAAGCTCTGACGCAATCAGCATATAAAACGTTCACGACATCATCAGTCACAATAACTGCTTTTTGTGCTTTGGATACTTTTTTTATCAGCTTACCACTGTGTCTAAGGATGTCTTTGTCTATCAAAACTTCGTATTTTTTGCTGGCGGATACTACAATCGACTTCATATAAAAAGTTCTCCTTGCCTTTTATTTTGATTGCTTAAAGCGTTTTGCCCATAAAACCGGAAATTGCTTTAATATCGGTCATTACGTTGTCAAAGTCTTCAGGCGTGAGTGACTGTGCTCCGTCGGAAAGGGCGTTTTTAGGGTCGTTGTGAACTTCTATGATAAGCGCGTCCGCACCTGCGGCGATGGAAGCTAATGATAAAGGCTTTACAAGATAGGTGAGTCCCGTAGCATGGCTCGGATCAACCACAACAGGCAGGTGAGAAATCTTTTTTAAAAGAGGAACAGCGGAAATGTCAAGAGTGTTTCTTGTCATGGTTTCAAAAGTCCGTATTCCGCGCTCACAAAGGATTACTTTTGAGTTTCCGCCCGCAAAGATATATTCAGCACTCATTAGGAACTCTTCAAGCGTGTTCGCGAGGCCACGTTTTAAAAGAATCGGTTTGTTGCATTTGCCAAGTTCTTTTAACAGTTCAAAGTTTTGCATGTTGCGCGCGCCGACTTGAATGATATCCACATCAGAAAACATGTCAATATGAGAAAGTGACATGATTTCGGTAACAATTGGCAATCCTGTTTGCTTTCTTGCTTCAATCAAAAGGTCAATTCCTTCCGCTCTGAGACCTTGGAAAGCATAAGGAGAGGTTCTCGGCTTAAAAGCACCGCCCCGTAAAAAATTTGCACCCGATGCTTTAACGCTTTTGGCAACCGAAACGATTTGTTCCGCATTTTCGACTGAGCAGGGGCCTGCAATCACTTTGAAGTTCCCAGCGCCGATTTTTTCTCCATTTACATCAATCACCGTATCATCCGGATGAAATTTTCTGTTGGTATTCTTGTACGGTTCTTGAACTCTTTGAACTTTTTCTACGATATCTCTTGCACGAATGTTGTCGATGTCGATTTTGGATGTATCTCCTACCAGTCCCAAAATTGTTGTTTGAGTGCCTTTTACGATGTTTATCTTGACGCCAAATTTTTCAAGCCAAGCCAAAAGTTCTTCGACTTTCTTTTGGGATGGATCTTGTTTTAAAATTACTACCATGTTGCTTTCCTCCATTTTATTTTAATAAAACAAAAAAGGTCTATAGCTTTTGCCCCAAAAGCTATAGACCTTTAATAATTCATGTGTTAAAGACTATTTACTCTTATATGGCAGTTTAATTTTATTCACAGCAAAAAAACCGAAGCTAAAATAAAAGCTTAGGCTAAAAAAGAAGCACCATGCTGTAAACAAAAAGAATAAAGCCATAAAATAAGTCCTCGTTTACTCAATAATTTTATAGATATAATCATATATCAATTCCGATTTTATGTCAAGATATAATTTCATATTTTATTGGTTCTAAAAAAAAATCTTATCTCATACAAATTAACATATCGGACAAGTTGAAACCAAAGCAAAGGAGGTATAAAGAATATGAATGATATTTTCAAGTTTAATCAGGCGGTAAACAGCCTAAGCCCCAACATCAAAAATATTCTTATTAATGTTTCGGACGATATAAAGAAAGACATCAAGGAAATCCGCATAAGAGCGGGACGTCCCTTGTCCATGGGGGACGGAACACAGGAGATGTTTGTGTTAAAAAACAGCGGCGTAATTTTTAATTACAGAGAAGGTGCATATCACCTGACAAGGTTTGACTTAAACGAATGTTTTAAGGTGCTGTGCAACTACTCTATACATAGTTATCAAAGCGAGATCAAAAATGGATTTATCACCATAGAGGGGGGCCATCGAGCGGGAATATGCGGAACAGCGATTGTCGAAAACGGACAAGTCTGCGGAATCAGGGATATCAGCTCGATCAACTTAAGGATAGCGAGACAAATTGATGGGGTATCCGATGAGCTGATGAGAAAGACCTTTTCGAATGGAGTGTGCGGAGTCCTGATTGTAGGAGCGCCGTCAAGCGGAAAAACCACCGTTTTGAGAGATCTTATCAGACAACTTTCTTCAGGAAATCTGGATGGATACAAGAAAGTAGCTGTTATTGACGAAAGAGGGGAGCTCGCGGCGACTCACAAAGGACAACCTCAAAACAATATCGGACTATGTTGTGATGTCTTGGACGGATATCCCAAAGGAGAGGGCATGAACATTGCGCTGAGAACCATGTCTCCTCAAGTCATTGTATGTGATGAGATTGGGAACGAAAGCGACGCCGGAGCTATCCAAAACAGCCTGAATGCGGGAGTAGATGTGATTGCGACCGCGCATGCTTCAAATATAGGAGAGCTTTTAAAAAGAAAACATATTGCAAATCTTATCAAAAGCGGAGCATTCAAAAAGATTGTGATTTTAGAGGGTGCGGAGCATCCATCTAAAATTAAAGAGGTCATTTCTATGGAGGGATTCGATGATAAAGTATATGGGCATATCGCTGATAATATTAGCGTTTAGTATGATCGGAATCACTATGTCATCCAAGCTTTCCAAGCGAGCGAGTGAGCTTGAACTCCTGCTTGTTTTGATAGAAAAAATTCAAACATACTTGCGATATAAAAGATCCCCAACCAATCAGTTGATTGAGGAACTTTCTGAGTATGATATGTTCAGTCCTTTTAAGTTTTTAAAAGACTGCAAAAAAATGCTTGAAAGCTCGCTTGATTTTCCGACAGCATGGAAAAATGGTGTTCTGCAAAATCAGTATAATATGAATCTGGTACCCGGTGATATAAGCATTGTTTGCTCCCTATCCGACATTCTGGGTGCAACCGATGTGGACGGGCAGTTAAGCGCTCTGGACTTAACCTCCAGCCTTTTAAAGCAATCTTTAAAAGAGGCACAGGACAAAAAAGCCTCTCACGGGAAGCTCTATCGTTCTCTTGGCGTGTTGGCGGGAGTTGGAGTTGCCATCATTATATTTTAAATCGAGTTTGTAATGTGATATATAAAAGCTCTTATCAAAACTTTGCTATGTGTGATAAGAGGATAAAAAATTTCAGACAATGCCGGCACATAGC
>JARBTU010000093.1 GCA_029240015.1 Oscillospiraceae bacterium
GTTTGACACCAAAAGAATATAACGAGTTTATTGTTTATTGGTTACCGCAAATGCAGAATAATCCATATAATTTAATTACCTTTCAAAATGAGACATATACCGACAATGCTAAACTATCTATTACGCCAAAGCCGGATAGTATGTTAAGAGTTTTTATGGCATACAAGCCACTTGATAAATTCGTGGAGATTCCACAGCAAAAATTAAAGTCTTTTGAAAGAAAGGGTTTTGCTGTTGTGGAGTGGGGCGGCACGCAGGTTAAATAAGTTTCTCAAATAAAAAAACAGGCTTATCCCCTAATTGGTAAGCCTGTTTTTTTATGCATTTTGGACTTGTTTTTGTTCATCTTCATGTTTATTTATTTCAATATCGATATCGTCTATGTCCTTTTCCATTTCGAAGAAGGTTTGTTTTCCACTGAACTGTGCAGTCAGCTTAGCGTTAGACAACATAAGTTTTAATCTGTTTTCCTGGTTAATGGCTGTTGCACTTGGATCATAATCTACAGGAACAATGTTGGCCATAGGGAAACTGTCTTTAATTTTGCGCATCATGCCTTTAGCCACAATATGATTTGGCAAACAGCCAAACGGCTGTGTACAAACAATATTGTTGATTCCGCTGTCAATCAGTTCCAGCATTTCGGATGTAAGAAGCCAGCCTTCACCCATCTTCGCACCAAGACCAATGAATCCATCCACCACTTTTTCAAGAGATTTAAAGCTTGTCGGTGCACGGAATACCCCGTGGTTTTTCACTGCTTTAATCATTTTATCTTGCCAATGTTGGAAGATTTTTAGACCTATTTTCGCTACCTGTTTGTTCATACTGCTTTTGCCGTACAGTTCGTAATCTGTAAGGTTGTTTTTAATACAATAAAGACAAAAATCAAGAACACCCGACAAAACAGGTTCCGCTCCTTCGGCAATCAAGAAATCCTCCAGATTATTGTTGCCAAGAGGTGCATATTTCATATAGATTTCGCCTACGATACCTACCTTGATTTTGGGGGTTGAATCACGCCCAATGCCTGAGAAATCCTCAAGAATATTTTTATAGTTTTTCTTAACGGCAAGATATCCGAAACCCGTAAGTTCCTTGGATAATTTATTTGTCCATTTGTCCACGACTTTTTGTGTATCACCTTTATTTTTTTCATAGGGTCTGCACTGGTTTGCAACCCACATAATCAAATCTCCGTAAATTACGGAATAAAGCATTTCGGTAATCATTTTAAGATTAAATTTAAATCCGCTGTTTTTTTCTAGTCTGGAGAAGTTGAGAGATACAACAGGAACATGTTCAAATCCACTTTGTTTCAACGCTTTTCTAAGTAAATAGATATAGTTAGAAGCACGGCAACCACCGCCTGTTTGAGAAATCAACAGGGTTGTTTTGGATGTGTCGTATTTTCCGCTCTTTAACGCATCAATTAGCTGACCAATTACAAGCAAAGCAGGATAACAAGTATCATTATGTACGCTTTTAAGTCCTTCGTCTACAATCTGCCTTCCTGTAGTATTAAGAATTTCTACCTTAAAACCATGATTATTAAATACACTTTCCAGCATAGAGAAGTGAGTAGGCAACATCATAGGAGCCAAAATTGTGTGTGTTTCCTTCATTTCTTTCGTAAATTCAATGCGTTCACTGTTCATTGTTTTTGCTCTCTTTCATTCATAGCGGCTAAAAGACTTCGTACTCGTATTTTGATTGCGCCGAGGTTGTCTATTTCATCAATCTTCACTTGGGTATAAAGCTTTCCGCCGTTTCTTAACAGATCCTTTGTTTCGTCAGTAGTGATCGCATCCAATCCACATCCGAAAGAAACAAGCTGCATTAGTTCGGTATTTTGTGCGTCAACAACATATCTTGCAGCGTTATACACCCTTGCGTGGTATGTCCACTGGTTCAATACCTGTCGTTTTTCAAAGTCCTTAAGGTGAGAAACACAATCTTCTGTTACAACCACAAAGCCAAGAGAAGTGAAAAGCTTATTGATTCCGTGATTAATTTCAGGGTCGATGTGATAAGGTCTCCCTGCAACAATCAGCGTCTTTTTATGGTTTTGCTTTGCATAATCTAGGTATTTTTGACCTTGAGTGATAATATCTTTTTTGTGATTTTCATATTCTTGATAAGCATGTTCGGACGCTTTGGATACTTCCTTTTTGGTAACATCAAAACCATTGGAACAAAGGATTTGCGCAATAAACTTATTAAAAAGCTTTTTATCATTTAAAGAAAGGTACGGATACATGAATTTGATATCCGAAACAACATCCATATTTGCTTTAATTAATTCAGGGTAGTACGCAACGACCGGACAGTTGAAGCAGTTGTCGGAAATATTCTCCTCAAAATTATAGCTCATACACGGATAGAAAATGGTAGTTACACCTTTTTCCACAAGGTTGTCAATATGTCCGTGAACCAACTTTGCAGGATAACAGACCGTGTCGGATGGGATGGTATTTTGTCCTTTTAAATACAGAGTCTTAGAGGACCTGTCCGACACGACAACTTCAAATCCAAGGTTTGTAAAAAATGTGTGCCAGAAAGGAAGATTCTCATACATGTTAAGAACCATTGGGATTCCAATCTTTCCTCTTTTTCCTGCCTTTGGCTGATAAGACATCAGTTTATTGTATTTATAATCTATCATATCAAAAGCTTCACCCGGTGAAATTTTCCCCGAGACAGGGCGTTCGCAACGGTTTCCTGCGATAAACTTTTTACCATCGGAAAAAGTGTTCACCGTTAAGTGACAGTGATTGGTACAAAGGTTGCAGTTTACAACTTTTGATGTATGAGAGAAGTTTTCAAGTTCAGATTTTGCCATGACGTGGCTTCGGGTTTTATTTTCGTTTCGGTCACTAGACATCGCAAAGATTGCGGCGCCAAAAGCACCCATAAGTCCTGAAATCTGTGGCCTGACAACATTTCTTCCCAGCTCAAGTTCAAAGCTTCTCAAAACTGAATCATTTAAAAAAGTTCCACCCTGAACAACAATATTCTTGCCGACTTCATCCGCATTTTTTGCCCGGATTACTTTGTAAAGAGCATTTTTGACCACGCTAAGGGCAAGTCCGGCGGAAATATCTTCAACTGAAGCGCCGTTTTTTTGCGCTTGTTTGACCGAAGAATTCATAAAAACGGTGCATCTGGTGCCAAGATCGACAGGATGCTTTGCAAATAGACCCAACTTAGCAAACGTAGCGATATCATAGTTAAGCGATTTTGCGAAAGTTTCGATAAACGAACCACAGCCCGAAGAACATGCCTCGTTTAACACAATATCGTCAATTGCATTGTCCTTAATCTTGAAACATTTCATATCTTGTCCGCCGATATCTATAATGAAATCCACATCAGGGTTAAAATATTTTGCGGCAGTGAAGTGCGCTATTGTTTCCACTACGCCATGGTCGATATGAAAAGCATTTTTAATCAAATCTTCTCCGTATCCTGTAACAGCACCGGATAAGATATTGAGTCTATCACCGGATAGGCTATAAATTTCATTAAGCTGACGTTTTACAGCATCAATAGGATTACCAAGATTGTTGCAATAGTCACTATAAAGGATGCGGCAGTCTTCATCAATCAAAATTGTTTTGGTGGTCGTGCTTCCTGCGTCAATGCCAAGAAATGCGTTCCCGGCAAAGTCTTTTAAATCGATTCGTTCTACGTCCGATTGATGGTGCCTGTTTAGAAATTCATTATAACTTTCGTTATTCTCGAAAAGGGGAGAGAGCCCTTGTGGTTTTGAAACAATTTGAGAGGATTCCTTAAATATTTTAAGAAGGTCATTATAAGAGTAAATCTTTTGGGTGTCAGCGCTGTAGAGTGCCGCACCTAAAGCAATATAATAAGGAGCCAGTTCGGGGAATTTTGCACTTTGCTCATCAAGTTTTAACGTGACTTTAAATCTTTCCTGAAGTCCTTTTAGAAAAGACAAAGGCCCCCCCAAGAACAAAACATTCCCTTTGATAGGACGTCCCTGAGCAAGTCCGGCAATCGTTTGGTCTACAACAGCCTGAAAAATACTTGCGGCAATGTTCTCTTTGTCGGCACCTTGATTTACAAGCGGTTGAATATCTGTTTTTGCGAAAACACCGCACCTTGATGCAATGGGATATATTTTTTTATGATGCAGACTAAGTTCATCCAATGTCTCTAAATCGACATTTAAAAGGATGGACATCTGGTCAATAAAAGCGCCCGTTCCACCGGCACAAGTGCTGTTCATTCGCTCTTCCAAGGCCCCGTCCAAAAAAATGATCTTTGCATCTTCTCCGCCAAGTTCAATCACAACGTCGGTTGCCGGTTCGTACTTTGCTACCGCTCCCGCGGTAGCAAAGACTTCCTGAACAAACTCAATTTCTGTTTCTTTGGCTACACCGAGACCCGCCGAACCGGTGATTGAGATTTTTATGTCATTGCCATCCAATATAGCATAAAGCTCATTAATTTTTTGAAGCGCTTTTTCTCGAACATGAGAAAAATGCCGTTCATAACTTTTATAAATCACGTCGTTTTTTTCGTTTAGAACCACTGCTTTTATTGTTGTTGAGCCGATGTCTAAGCCGACATTTAAAACCATATAGTGTTCTCCTTGCCATTATATCCAATTCATTAAAAAATCAAACTTTTATTTATTGTCGTATTGTATTTGAAATACTTATACACTATATATAATAATACTTTATTCGACTTTGGTCAACAATATGTCGCATAATTTGTAACAATTCCCACTGTGGTTGACGTTTTATTATTTGGATTTGCTGCTTTTTCCGTATGTCATCGCTCTATCGCTGTCCACAATGTTAGGCGTTGTCGGGTCGATAATAACCCCCAAGACCACCAATAAATTGACCAAAGCCATAAATCCATCGCTGATAGAATTTTCTGTAATACTTGGCGTAATGCCGAACATGCCTAAAACTGTATAAGCAAAAGTAAGAACTGTTGCGAAGAGAGAAACAACGAAAGTTTTGTTTTGAAACCTGATTTTCCAGTTGATTTTCATATAAAAACCCGCTTTCTAATGAATGATTAATATAAGTTGTTTTAATAGTAAATCATATTGTTCGGGAACAAAACTTATACCTTATATTTTGATAAATGTGAAGCTTTGGTTGACAATTAAAATTTCGTATGGTATGATTTTCAATAAATAAACCGTTCTGGAAGGGTTACTTTTATGAAAAACAATCATATGGCTCATTATTATTACGATTATTATCTAGGTTATTATTATAGCTTGGATTGTGTTAGTCGTGTTTGTTTTTCAACCAATAGAAGTTAACTTAAAAAAATCGGTGATGATAGAATGATTGGGATTTAAGCTAACAACTTTTGGAAGAAAAGTTGTTAGCTCTTTTTATTTTATGATGAAAGATGGGGCAGCAAATGGTTATTATTTTAAAACAGGGTGCAGAGAATCAAAAAGTTCAAAACTTAATCTCTTATTTTAAGGAAAAAGGACTCAACATCAATTACAGTGAGGGAGCGCATACGACCATCATTGGTGTGGTAGGGGATACTTCAAAATTGGATATTGAAGCAATATCTGCAATTGATATTGTTGGGAGCGTGAAAAGAGTTTCGGAACCGTATAAAATTGCAAACAGGAAGTTCCATCAGGATGATACGCTCGTCGAAGTGAACGATTTGAAGATAGGAGCCGGTCATTTCGGGATCATTGCAGGTCCATGCTCGGTAGAGTCATATGAACAGATTGTTGGTGTTGCCAAAAGGGTCCAAAAAGCGGGCGCAAAATTTTTGCGCGGAGGCGCTTTTAAGCCAAGGAGTTCACCCTATGCTTTCAGAGGGCTTAAAGCAGAGGGGATAGAGCTATTACTGGCAGCGAAAAAAGAAACCGGTATGCCAATTGTGAGCGAACTCACGAGCCTTAGTTTCATCGACTTATTCTCTGAAGTGGATGTGATTCAAGTCGGGGCAAGAAATATGCAGAATTTTGATATGTTAACCGAACTTGGAAGATGTGATAAACCAATTCTTTTGAAGAGAGGATTGTCCAGCACGATTGAAGAGCTCCTGATGAGTGCGGAGTATATTTTATCCGGCGGAAACAAAAATGTTATCCTTTGTGAAAGAGGAATCAGAACGTTTGAAACGGCAACCAGAAACACGTTAGACATATCGGCTATTCCGGTCCTGAAGCAGTTTACCCATCTTCCTGTCATTGTCGACCCGAGCCATGCAAGCGGGATTTCTTCACTTGTTTCGCCGCTTGCTAAAACAGCAGTTGTCGCAGGGGCTGACGGGCTGATTATAGAAGTTCATCCTAATCCCGAGAAAGCATTGTGTGACGGAGCACAGTCGATTACGCCTGACCAGTTCGACAAAGTGATGGATGACATTAAAGCTCTTTGTGAGTTTGAAAATAAAAAAATCTAAACAGTAGTTCTTGATTATAAAAAGGCGAAATGAGGCTTAAAGGTATGAAAATAGCGGTTGTGGGACTGGGACTGATCGGGGGTTCTTTGTGCAAAGCGCTGAAACAAAAAACAACAAACATTGTCTTGGGGATAGATTTAGATGACGCCACGCTTAAAAAAGCGAAGTCATGCGGCGCAGTGGACCGTATGATTCAAGTAAAAGAGCTAGGGGAGGCAGACATTGTTTTTGTTTGTCTTCACCCAAAGGCAACCGTTGATTTTATCCTTCAAAACCTTTCTTACTTTAAAAAAGGGTGTATCGTCTCGGATGTTTGCGGGGTTAAACAAGAAGTTACGCTAAAAACGGAAGA
>JARBTU010000094.1 GCA_029240015.1 Oscillospiraceae bacterium
GGGATATGAGAACAAAGCTCAATCATTGCCGCATGATGCAGTTGCACCGATGGTGACATTTATTTGCGACTGTTTTATGGGTGGCGTAGATATAGTATAAATTGATAAATTTTTTGTAAAAAAGGCACTATCATTGCATGGTGCTTTTTCGCTTTATTGAGGAAAGTTGCTTGCTTGACAATTTTTGTATAAGCGTTTAAAATTATAAATTGTGAATCTTTTAGGTAAAATAACAGTAAACTAAATTTAATTACGCGATTTTTTATAGATTTTGGAGGTCTATGGATGACTAAAAAAACAAAAAGCACATACGGAAACGAAAGTATATCAATGCTTAAAGGTGCAGACAGGGTAAGGAAACGTCCTGCTGTTATCTTTGGTTCGGATGGGCTTGAAGGGTGTCAGCATTCCATATTTGAAATTTTGTCCAACTCTATCGATGAAGCAAGAGAAGGACATGGCGATAAGATTATTGTGACCAAATTCGCGGATCGTTCCATTCAAATCGAAGATTTCGGGCGTGGAATTCCTGTGGATTTTAACAATGCGGAACAAAGATATAACTGGGAACTGGTTTTCTGCGAACTTTATGCAGGCGGAAAATATAAGAATAACGAAGGCGAAAGTTATGAGTTCTCACTCGGACTGAATGGTCTAGGTCTTTGTGCCACACAATATGCGTCCGAATATATGGATGTTGAAATTTATAACGGCGAATTCAAGTATAACTTAAGATTTGAAAAAGGGGAAAATGTCGGAGGTCTTGCAAAAGAAGAAATAAAACGAAAAGCAACGGGAACCAAAATCAGATGGAAACCTGATTTGGATGTCTTTACGGATATTGATGTTCCCATAGAATATTTTGAAGAGATTTTAAAAAGGCAAGCAGTGGTGAACAAAGGGCTTGTGTTTGAGTTCAGAAACCAAACTGACAATGGCTTTGAGAGTAAGGAATTTTTGTATCAGGATGGGATTACGGATTATGTGAAAGAACTGGTGGGCGAAAGTGCTTTGACCACCGTTCAGTACTGGGAATGTGAACGGCGTGGAAAAGACAGGGAGGACAAGCCCGAATATAAAGTCAAGCTTTCTGTTTCTCTGGCGTTTTCCAACCGAATCAAACAAGCCGAATACTATCACAACTCTAGCTTTTTGGAGCATGGCGGTTCCCCTGAAAGAGCAGTAAGACAAGCTTTTGTTTCTCAGATAGACTCATATTTGAAGCAAAACGGGAAATATCTTAAAAATGAGGGCAAAATTGCTTTTGTAGATATTGAAGAATGTTTAGTGTTAATTTCGTCCAGTTTTTCAACCCAGACTTCTTATGAGAACCAAACCAAAAAAGCGATTACAAACAAGTTTGTTTATGACGCAATGACGGAGTTTTTAAAACATCAGCTTGAAGTATATTTTATCGAAAACCCCGATGAGGCCCTTAAGGTTGCGGAGCAGGTTTTGATTAACAAGCGAAGCCGGGAAAATGCGGAAAAAACAAGGCTGAATTTAAAAAAGAAATTGGCAGGTTCCATTGATATTTCCAATAGGGTTCAGAAGTTTGTGGATTGCCGAACAAAGGATTTGAATAAAAGAGAGATTTATATCGTGGAGGGAGATTCTGCGTTGGGTGCCTGCAAGCTCGGACGAGATGCGGAGTTCCAAGCAATCATCCCAGTCAGAGGGAAAATCCTGAACTGTTTGAAGGCAGAGTATGACAAGATATTTAAAAATGACATTATAACAGATATCATAAAGGTTTTAGGCTGTGGAGTAGAAGTGAAATCAAAAGCGAACAAAGAGCTTTCGTCATTTGATATTAACGGACTTCGGTGGAACAAAGTCGTGATCTGTACCGATGCCGATGTGGACGGATTCCAAATCAGGACCCTTATTTTGACCATGTTGTATCGTTTGACGCCATCGTTAATAGAGCAGGGTTATGTCTATATTGCAGAATCCCCCCTTTTTGAGATTAACACCAAAGATAAAGCTTATTTTGCTTATACTGAAAAAGAAAAAGCAGATATTATAAATAATCTTGGGAAAACAAAATATTCTCTTCAGCGCTCAAAAGGATTGGGAGAAAATGAACCGGAAATGATGTGGCTCACAACAATGAATCCCGAGACAAGAAGACTCATTAAAATCTCTCCGACCGATGCACAGGCGACTTCGGATATGTTCGATATGCTGTTGGGGGACAACCTTCAAGGACGAAAAGACTATATATCCGAATATGGATACGAATATCTTGAAATGGCAGATATCAGTTAACAATATATTTCAATCTACTGAAAGGGCAGAAAAAGAGAATGGCAAAAAATAAAGAGAAATCCGTGACATCCAAAAAAGTGAATCAAAATGCCCATATCGAAGGCGGAGGAGTCGTAATCGATCAGGTGATTACCGATACGCTTGAGAAGAATTATATGCCTTATGCCATGAGCGTAATCGTTTCGCGAGCACTACCTGAGATTGATGGATTTAAGCCATCACACCGAAAATTGCTATACACAATGTATAAAATGGGGTTATTATCAGGAAACAAGACGAAATCTGCGAATATTGTCGGGACAACGATGCGATTGAATCCGCATGGTGACATTCCAATTTATGAAACGATGGTGCGAATGTCCAGAGGATACGAAGCGTTGCTTCATCCTTTTGTGGAAAGTAAAGGGAACTTTGGAAAGGCGTATTCCAGAGATATGGCATATGCCGCATCCAGATATACAGAGGCAAAACTGGACCCAATTTGTAACGAGATTTTTCGGGACATAGACAAAGACACGGTTGACTTTATTCCGAACTATGATAACACAACGACCGAGCCCGTGCTTTTACCGACAACGTTTCCGAATATTTTAGTAAATTCCAATGTGGGTATTGCAGTTTCCATGGCAAGTTCGATTTGTTCTTTCAACCTTAAAGAAGTGTGTGAGTCAACGATTGCGTTGATTAAAGATGAAAATCATGACCTGTCCCAAACGCTGAAAGGACCGGACTTCCCCGGGGGAGGTCTGATTATTCATAATCAGAGCGAGCTTGATAAAATCTTTCGTACCGGTCGTGGTGGTGTTCGGGTTCGTGCGCGGCATACTTATGATAAATCTGAAAATTGCATCGAAATTACTGAGATTCCGCCGTCTACTACGGTGGAAGCCATTATGGATAAAATTGTTGATTTGATTAAGCAGAACAAAATTAAAGAAATATCCGACATGCGTGATGAAACAGATTTATCAGGTCTAAAGCTTACGATTGATATCAAACGCGGCGTTGACCCTGAAAAACTGATGACAAGGCTGTTTAGGATGACTCCTCTTGAGGATAGCTATTCCTGTAATTTCAACATTTTGATTGGCGGAATGCCAAGGGTGATGGGTGTTTATGAGATTATCAAGGAATGGACAGCATTCAGAACCGAATGTATTCGCAAGCGTGTGTATTATGAATTAAACAAGAAAAAAGAAAAGCTTCATTTGTTAAAAGGTCTGGCAAAAATTGTTCTCGATATTGATAAAGCCATCAAAATCGTTCGGGAAACAGAGGAAGAAAATGAAGTTATCGCAAACTTGATGATTGGGTTTGGGATTGATGAATTGCAAGCGGAATATGTAGCCGAAATCAAGTTAAGACATCTTAACCGTGAATATATCCTCAAAAGAACGCAGGAAACAGAGCAACTGGAAAAAGATATTGCGGAGATGGAAGAAATTCTTGGAAGTTCTAAAAAGATACAGGCCATCATTGTGAACGAACTCAAAGAGGTCATGAAAAAATACAGCCAACCAAGAAAAAGTTTGTTTATCTATATTGATCAGGATGAAATCCAGGAAGATATTGAAGAAATTTCTGATTATGCGGTGAATGTGTTTTTAACTGCTCAAGGATACTTTAAGAAGATCACCCCTCAGTCGTTAAGGATGAGTGGGGAACAGAAGCTAAAAGAAGGCGATAAGCTAAGCATACAGATAGAAATCACAAACAATACGGAGATTCTGTTTTTTACTGACAAATGCCAAGTATATAAAAGTCGTATAAGCGATTTTGAAGATACAAAGGCGAGTGTGCTTGGTGATTATATTCCCGCAAAACTTGGCTTTGATGAGGCGGAAAAAATAAAAGCAATGGTTCTTACCAAAGATTATAGTGGAAACATTCTGTTCTTTTTCGCGAACGGCAAAGTGGCAAAGGTTCCGCTTTCTTCTTATCAAACAAAAACCAAACGGAAAAAACTTGCCAATGCTTATTCGAATAAATCGGAATTGATAGATATTTTCAGCACTGCGGATGAAAAAGAATATGTTATCACATCGACAGCAACAAGGAAACTGATTTTTAATTCAGCCGTAATAAGCAGCAAAGCCACAAGAGATACTCAAGGGGTTGCTGTGATGACACTTAAAAAGAACCATTTTGTTGCATCGGTGGATGAATTTAATATAGAAACTTTCGCTAATCCTCACCGATATAGGACAAAAACGCTTCCTTCCGTTGGAGCAATCGCTCGGGAAGAGGATTTGGGTGAGCAGCTAAAACTATAAAAAAATAGCAGTTGAACATAATGCTCAACTGCTTACATTACGAAACTTTATGCAAACGCAATCTTTTTTTAAAGTTGTAATGTAATACTATTATTTGAGCGATGCAGTTAAATAAACATGGAAAATTTTATGGGGATTTGCTGAAATCAAAAATTAGCTATTGATTTATTAATTAAACTATGGTATTCTATTATAAGCTATTTATGAATATTTTCGGAGGTATATTAAAAATGAATATTTGGGAAATAATAAGCGGTATATTGCTTTTGGTAACGAGTATATTAATAATATTAGTAGTAATAATGCAAGAGAGCAGACAATCGGGTTTATCCGGTGTGGTTACAGGTAGCAATGATTCGTATCTTGGCAAAAATAAAGGAAGAACATTGGACTCCAAATTGGCAACTGTTACTAAAGTTGCTGCAACGATTTTCTTTATTGCAACAATTGCTGTAAACCTTGGAAAAGTTTTCTTTAAATAACAGACGAAATGTTTCTTGTTGTTTTGCAAAACTTTTGCTGGATGATAACAATGATGAGAAAAGGAAGCTCTGCGTTATTTTACGCAGGGCTTTTGTTTTAAAATTAGGAGAAGGTATAGAGGTCAAATAAGAATGGCGAAGAGTAAAAAAGAGTTATTTTCAGATAAAATTATTGTGAATTTAACAAAAGCAGGAAAAAAGGGTATCTTTGTTAAAGAGCTAGGAGATAGATGCAGAGTAAAAGCCAACGACAAAAATCAGTTCAAAAAAGAAATATCCGATCTAATTCACATAGGGAAAATAGTCTCGTTTAAAGGAAAAATCTTTTCTTCAAAGGCTTTGGGTGTTTTCTCGGCCAAAGTTGAAAGACTGAATAAGACTTTTGGGTTTGTCCGCAGGGAAGATAATGAAGAAGAAGTTTTTGTTGCCGGAAAGTTTTTAAAAGGAGCCATGGTGGGCGATACCGTTTTGGTAAAACCATTAAAAACAGCTAAAGATTCTCCCGAAGGGGAAGTTTTAAGCATTATTGAGGAAGGGTTTTCAACTTTTACAGGTGTCATCGTAAAAGACGGTGTTTTGATTTCGGTCATTCCGGACCAGTTTGCGAAGTTTCCTATTATGCTGAGAAGTAATGATGAGATTGATTATAAAGTCGGAGACAAAGTGCTGGCGAAACTCACTTATCGGGGAAACAGCCACAGAGACCATAAAGCGGAAGTCGTGGAAGTGTATGGAGATGCCCAGCTTGCTGCAACATGTGCACAGGCACTGTTGGAACAAAGCAATGTGCGGATGGAATTCCCTGCGGAGGCAATAGAAGAAGCACATAAGCTGGAGAAAAAAGGAATATCTGAATCGGAAACAGCATCGAGGCTAGATCTTAGAGCAGAAAATATTTTTACGATTGACGGAGCGGACAGCATGGATTTGGACGACGCCGTATCTATCAGTAAAATGGGGGACGTTTATCAGCTTAGTGTTCATATAGCGGATGTTTCCCACTATGTTAGGTATGGATCAGCGTTGGATGGAGAGGCTTTTGAGCGGGGGACCAGTGTTTATTATGCCAATAAAGTTGTCCCTATGCTTCCAAAAGAACTTTCAAACGGGATTTGTTCCCTTAATCCGAATGAGGACAGGCTTTCTTTTTCCGCGCTTTTAACGATAGATTCCGGCGGGAAACTGCTTGATTTTGATTTTAAAAAGAGTGTCATTTGCTCCCGTGTGAAAGGCGTTTATTCTGAAATTAACGATATTTTAAGCCGTGAAGAATCAGAAGAAATTAAACAAAAATATGCAGGGCTATATGATCATATCTTTTTGATGAAAGAACTTGCCGATAAACTGATTAAAAACAGAGTAAATAGGGGAGCGCCGGAAATCGAAACGACCGAGAGCAAGATTAAAGTCATAGACGGCGTTGCTTCTGATATAGAGCCGAGAATCAGAGGAGAAGCAGAACGTATTATTGAGGAATTCATGCTTCTGGCGAACGAAGCGGCTGCAACGCTTGCAAAAACACAGGAGATTCCATTTGTGTATCGGGTTCACGAAAACCCAACACCTGAGAAAATAGAAGGCTTACGAAAAACGATGGGACTTTTAGGTCTTGATACAAGTAAGTTGAAAGACGGGCAGAATCCGATGGAACTTGCCGCGATTTTAAGACAAGCGGAGGATACGCCGTTCTTTGTGATCGTAAACAGAACTGTTTTAAGAAGTATGGCAAAAGC
>JARBTU010000095.1 GCA_029240015.1 Oscillospiraceae bacterium
TAAATATTATGACCCGTATTGTTCCTCATAAACCCGTTCACATGAAGCTTTCCTTGCTCGTCATACTGAGCCTTATAACCGACAAAGCTCACACCGGTCGGAGCTTTTCCCGCACTTTCCAGATATTTTTGCAGTGTATCTTTATATTCTTGAGATATTTTTGATGTATCTTCTTTAGGACCGAAAGAATAAGTAGGCGGTTGTTGTTTACATGCGGAAAAAGTAAGTGTAATAATTATAGTCAAAAGCAGTATTAACGATTTTTTCATAATATCCTCCAAAATTTTAAAACAGTTCAAAATATAATATACTATAAATAGACATAATAATCAAGGACATTTATTTGATTTATTTTGATAAAAGTTAGAGGAAATGGTAAAAATGGAAGTTGTAAATACAGGAGATTATATTAAAGTCGTTTCGTTCAATTTAAGACGAGACGGAATATTCAGCAAAAAAAACAGATGGGATTCCAGAAAGAAATTTATCGTAGATATTATAAAAAACTCAGACGCCAGTATCATAGGCGTTCAGGAACTCCTTCCCTGCATGAAAAAAGATATTGGGAATCTTCTTTGTGACTATATCATCATCGGAGAAGGAAGAGACAAAGATGACACCAGCGAACATTCTGATATTATCTTGAAAAGCGAAGATATCACCATAGATTTATTCACTACGTTTTGGATTTCAAAGAATCCAAAGCGCAGCGGAAGCCGGGCGTTTCTGACCTTTTTTCCGAGAATCTGCACCGTCGTGGAGCTAACGCTTAAAAACAGTGACAAAAAAATCAGAGTCTTTAATACGCATTTTGATCACATCAGCAAAATCGCCAGGAATTTGGGGGTAAACCTTATACTAAAAACGATCGATGAACTCAACAAAGTAAAGCCTTTACCGACCATTTTAATGGGCGATTTCAATGCCAAACCGAATTCAAACACCATCAAGAAACTCTCGCTCAATCTGCATGATTATGATACTATCCGCATGCACGATGTGTTTTATCATATCCCCAAAAGCCAGCTTGAGAAGTTCACCGATTTCAGAAATACTTATCATGGATTTTCGGGCAAACTGAAAAAAGACCCTATTGATTACATCTTCGTAAGCAACGAATTTGAAGTGGTAGAAGCGAATATCCTGCGGGGCAGCAATAAAGGAATTTATCCATCCGATCATTACCCGATCAGTGCAACATTACGACTTAAATAATGTTGATTTTATTATTCTCAATACAGTAAGACAGCGATATTTCTTTTATTCCGCAATCAAATTGAACTACTGCAATATCATTATTTTTCATGCTGACGACCATGCCCTTTCCATAAAGGGTATGGTCGATTTGTTTAATATCCTGAACCTCCTGCTGAGGTTTCAATCCATAAAAAAAGTTAGAAACAAATCTGGACGGATAGGCTTTTTCATTGTTGGAACTGTTTGATTTAAACAGAATCAGTTCTTGTCTGGCTCTTGTGGCACTTACATAAAAAAGCCTTACATCTTCCTCCATCAGATCAGCGTTCCCATTCATTTTTTCCTGTATCGCTAATGAAGACGGGATTTGACCTTCCACCAAGTCTATCAGGAACACTCTATCGAATTCCAGCCCTTTGCTTGAGTGCATAGTTGTTAGCGTGATGTTAGACGACTTATTTTCCGCTGATTGTTTGATAACATCTTCCAGTTCAGTTAAACGCCCGACAAAATCAAGCGTATTTTTATAGTGAAGTGCAATAGACTTTAAAATATTAAGTTTTTGACACATGTTTTCAAGTACATACCCCTCGTTTGCTCTGGATTTTAGATATGTATTATAACCTAAATTTTCTTCAATAAACCGTATCGCATGATAAGGGGACTTTGACTTGATTTTAGAAAAGTTTTTTATAAAATTTTTAAGCCGTGCCTTTAAATAAGGTTCCAGTCCGTGTATCGTCAGAATGACTTCAAACACATTGTCATACTGGGTGGCTCTTTGTTTGGCAAACTCGAACATCATTTTTGAAAGATAAAGCTTGTAATAGATTTGTGAAAAAGCCTTAATGTCGGAAGGATCATATGCAAGCCTGATAAAGCTTAACACATCGCGTACAACAAAGTTTTCAATAAAAGAAGCGTTGTGTTCCTTGACATAAAAATCAATATGATTTCTCTCAAACATATCCGCTAGCGGAACCGCGCTTTCGTTGTTTCGATAAATAATAGCAGTTGTCAAATTACCGTTTTCCAATATCTTTTCCAAAATGATATGATATTGGTCGGCATAGTCACTAAGCTGTATAACCGAAACGCCTTGCTGATGATCATTGTCGCAAAACATCTCTTTATCGTATCTTTTTTTGTTTTGCTTAATAAATTGATTCGCTCTGCTTACAATGCTTTTGTTGGAACGATAGTTGTTTTCCATTTTTAAAACAAAGCTGTTCGGATAGGTATCTTGAAAATCCAGAATTGCTTCAGGATAGGCCCCTCTGAACGCATAAATACTTTGATCTTCGTCCCCAACCATAAAGAGTGACTGGCTTTTTGCTGCAACAAGGCGGACAATCTCATGCTGAATTTTCGAACTATCCTGTGCCTCATCAATGCTGAAATGTGCATATTTTTCCTGATAATACTGAAGCAATATAGGAACTGCTTTAAAGATTTTTAAAGCCATATCCAGCATATCATCAAAATCAATCAGGGAGTTTTCTTTTTTGAATTTCTCATACTCATAATATACATCCGAGAGTTTAGATAGCCCTTGCTCATGCCCCAGCTTGTCGTCAGGCTCAATCATCATATTTTTAATATAAGAAATCAGGTTGCTAAGATGCTCAAGGTCATCATCCCCAACAAACTCCTGATTAATATGATAATAAATCTGTTTAAGCACCGTACTCCTTCCTGTGCTGCCTCCCTGGTTATGCATTAGACTGGGCATCTTTCGGTTAAGTCTTTTGGAATAGGTTTGAAGAACGCCGTAACAAAAACTATGTATCGTGGAAAAGCGGGGCGTATCTGCATAGATATCTCCAAAAAGTACACGAAATCTTTTTTCCATATCTTTTGCCGATTCCTTGCTAAATGTTAGTGTAAGCATTTTTCGGGAGTCTACTCGATGGTTTATTAACAAGTTCGCAATTCTCGAGACTAAAACCGTTGTTTTGCCCGAACCCGGCACGGCCAGTAAAAGGGTCTTTCCATCCAATTGATTCACGGCTGAAATTTGCTGCTCATTCAGAACGATTTGTTTTTCTATTTTTAAGTAATCAATAATGTCCATTTATACTGCTCCGTGCTTTTTATTTTGAGCTCACCAGTTCCACGTATACATAAGCTTTAAGAATACGCCTTTTGTCATAACTCATTCCTTTTACGTTTAAAAGCTGATCCATATTCTCGAACTGGCCGCAGTTGTTTCGGAATTCGATGATGTTTGCCGCCAGCTCTTCTCCAATCCCATCTATAACGGCTAATTGCTCATATGTAATCGTGTTAATATTCACCATCTCTATCGTTTCCACACTTGTTACTCTGCTTGAAGAAGGAACTCTTGAAGAGACACTTTTGGAAGATGAGACCTTTGGTGAAGAAGTCTTCCTGCTGGATGTTTTTCGAGAGGATGTTTTTTTAGAAGATGTCTTTTTGCTGGATGTTTTTCTGGAGGACGTTTTTCTGGAAGACGTTTTTCGGCTTGAAGTTTCGTGGGAAGTTGCAGAAGATTCTATAATGCCACTCGTATCCTGAAAAGTGGGTGCAAAAAGAGGCGGCGTTGTAAGTGCGTTGAAAACAACGATCCCCATCACCATCAAAACAGTTGCACAAATTAGAATTTTTACTGTCTTATTGATCTCCATAAATACGATCACGCCTTTCCTGATTCATGTTCCCAAAATATAAATTCGACAAAAAAGTATGATATATCAATTCAATCCACTGAAAAACGGATCGTACTCCCGCTCTTGGTGGAGGTTACCAGCAGCTTTGCTGCAATTCTTTCTTTCAGCTCCGGAACATGCGAAATAATTCCTATCAGCCTTCCATGCGTCTGAAGCTGCATCAAACAGGATATTGCGGTATCCAATGAATTGGCATCAAGCGTTCCAAAGCCCTCATCAATAAACATAGTATCGACTTCCACACCGCCTGCATAATTGCTGATGACGTCCGCAAGGCCTAATGCCAAACAAAGTGAAGCCTTGAAGCTTTCTCCTCCTGAAAGGGTATTCACATGGCGGAGTTTTCCTGTATAACTGTCAAAAACCTCCAAATCCAGCCCTGCACCCTTTCCATGTTTGCCTTTATCTTCTTTGCGCTTAAGTTCATATCTTGTGTTGGTCATCTTGACAAGCCTTTTGTTTGCACTTTCTATCACATCTTCAAAATAAGATGCAAGGACATACCTCTCAAATGACAGCCTCTGGTGGTTGTTTCCGCTCGCAATCCTAAAAAG
Source organism: Oscillospiraceae bacterium (assembly GCA_029240015.1). Lineage (GTDB taxonomy): Bacteria > Bacillota > Clostridia > Oscillospirales > Ruminococcaceae > JARBTU01. Next base: position 4,442 of record JARBTU010000095.1, read on the forward strand.
ATTCGCTGTCAACTGATAGTTTTCGTTGATTTTTTGTGACGCACGCTGGTTTTTTATTAAATTTTTGATGCAGGAACCGTTTCTTTCGAATCTTGTACGAAATGAAAGCTGTTGTCTTGAAAGTTCTTCTGAGATTTGGGTTAATTCATCGTACTTTTTTGTTAGATGTTCAATATCATAATAACTTTTCCCCTGAACATCCTGCTCCAGCTCTTTTAAGAGGTTTTTGTTGATCTCCAACTTTTGTTTATAAGTGGTTATTTCGGCTTCTAACAGTTGAATTTGAGGAAGTTGTTTTTTGAACGCCAAATATTCCTCATTGGAGCCGATTCCACTCTTTATTAATATACTTTTCAGTTCTGTTCTATTTTGTGCCAGCTTGTTTTGTTCAGATTTCAAAAAAGATTCAAGCTGTTTTTTTCTCTCTTCATACTTACTCAGCAATGAAGCGTATTCATGATAATGGTTATTAATATCTTCTATTTGTTTCTTCTGTTGTTCTAACAGGCTGTTCTTTTGAGTCAACTGGTCATCAACGCTTTCGGTTCGACCCACATCGCCGCCCAGTTCTCCTACTAATTTTTGAATAGAATCATCAATAGACTGTAGTTTTGCACTTATGTTTGCTTCGTCTTTGATTTGATGGCTCAGCCGTTGCTCCAAATATTCTTTCTGGTCAATCTGTTGGTTTAAAAGAACTTCTTTTCCCATGCAGTTCGTAATTTCCTGCTCTTTGGATAATAGCTCATCTTGTTTGCGTATGAAATCGCTTTCATATTCTTGCAGTTGGATTTTTAAAACATCACTGTTTTTAACAAGCTGGTCATTTGTATGGGGCTCGACCTTCTGTATCTCACTCAAATGTTCTGCGATGGATTTCAACTCACCGTCCGAGGATTTAAGGTTCCCCAAAGATTTTTCCATCTGCTCTTTGGATTGCTCAAGCTGTTGCTCAGTTATGGTTTCTTTGGCTTCTCTTGCAGGGTTGGGATGTTCTGTTGAACCACAAACAGGACACGGGTTACGAGACACCAGTCCTTTTGCCAAAAAGCTTGCTTGTCCATTCAAAAATACTAAAAAATCCCGCTCATACTGCTGCTTCTTTTGAGTATACTCTGACAGACTACTTTGAAACAACTCTATTGAATGGACTGCTCTTTTATAAAAACGGATTGTTTGCTTTAGCTGAGAAACTTCCTGAGAAATATTAAACCGTTCAAAAAGCAATGTAAGATTTTGCTTTTTGTGCTCACAACTCTCTTTTTGCTGCTCTGTCTGCAATTTTTGATGGTTCAATTCTTTTATTTCTTGCAGCGTTGATTTCAGTTGCATCAGTTTTGTGATTTCATCCGAAAGTACCTGACTCTCTTTTTCCAATTCGCTAATGCTGTCTTTTTTCAGTTTTATGTCTTGAAACTGAAATGCAGTATCTGATATTTTTTGATTAGTCTGATTCACTTCCAATGTTATCTTTTCTATGGCGTTTTTTTGCTCTAAGATATTTTTTTCAATTTGATATCCGTTTTTGCAGCCATTGAGTATTTTTAAAAGATTTTCTTTCTCTATGATTTCAGATTCCTTTTGATTAAGCTCCTCCAACTCTCTGTTTAAAGTATGCTTTCTGTCTAATTTTGTATTAATTTGCTTTGCATAATCAAGATTCAGTTTCTCTTTCTCTAACAGTGTACTTTTAAGCTGCTCACTAATCACTTCAAACTGTTTTTTATCTTGGTCTACAAGTTCCTGTGCAAGCTTTATGATATAAGAAATATCAGGATATTCACTTTGCAGCTGCAACTGCAGTTGACTTTTTTCTGTGGAATCAATCGATCTCAGATAACTCCTGTTTTCCGCATTGACTTCGCTCAGCATCGCTTCCAACTGTTTGGTCTTTTCTCCAAGCCGTTTGGTGATATCCTCAAAAATCTGTGTAGAAAATAAATTTCTGAAAATTTCCTGCTTGGTGTCGTTTTTTTCTTCCAGCAATTTTCTGAATTCTCCCTGAGGAAGCATGACAATTTTTTTGAACTGCTCTTTTGTGAGTCCCATAATTTGAATTACTTTTTCGTTTACTTCATTTGTCCCTGTCAGGATGCTCTCATCAGGCATCAAAAGAGATACGGAAGAATTCTCCCACCGCTCCGTTTTATCTCGTCCTTGTTTAATCTGTTTTGGATACCTTATGATCC
>JARBTU010000096.1 GCA_029240015.1 Oscillospiraceae bacterium
TTTAAAAGCATTGCCATAACCGCTGATTCTATCAATAATTTGTCAGATGCGTTTTCGTGTGTTATAACCCTTGTAGGATTCAAACTCTCAAGCCGTCCTGCGGATGAAAAGCATCCTTATGGACACGCGAGATACGAATACATTTCGGGACTTGCAGTATCGTTTATTATATTGTTAATAGGAGTCGAGTTGGTTAAGTCTTCGTTCGAGAAAATTATTGATCCTGAACCGACATTGTTCAGCTTTTTATCTGTTATTGTTTTGCTTGTTTCGATTGGAATAAAGCTTTGGCAGAGTAATTTCAACAAGTTCGTGGGGAGAAAAATAAAGTCTACCGCTTTGGAAGCAACTTCAGCCGACAGCCTTAATGATGTCATCGCAACGTCAGCAGTTTTAATCTCAACAATAGTTGCGAAGCTTTTTGGCTGGCAGATTGATGGGTACATGGGATTGGGCGTAGCTTTGTTTATCATCTATTCTGCGATTAAGCTGATAGGGGAAACGCTTAACCCTTTAATTGGCGTTGCACCTGATGATGATTTCGTATGTGAGATTGAAGAAAGAATTCTTTCTTATAAAGGAATCTTGGGCATACACGACCTTGTCATTCATAATTACGGTCCGGGACGTTGTTTTGCATCGGTTCATGCGGAAGTTTCTGCAAATGAGGACATTCTTGTCAGCCATGATATCATCGATAATATTGAGCGGGATTTTATGACTAAGATGGATATTCACCTTGTGATTCACCTTGACCCAATTGTTACGGATAATGAGTATATTAACAACTTGCGCAAACTAACAAAAGAAATTATTGATGGAATAGATTCGCTTTTATCAATGCATGACTTTAGAATTGTTGTGGGAACCACACACACCAATCTTATTTTTGAGACAGGTGATTTCTGAAAAATTATTTGAAGTCGATGAAAGATATTTTGCTGTTATTACCATTGACAGGAATTATGTTTCCAGTGTAAATCAAGCAATCGACACCAAATAAGTCGTATATAAAGAAAAAAGAGCAAGCCAGAAGTCTTGCTCTTTTTTCTTTGTATAATTTTTAAATAAGAGAAAATACTCTCAAGAATCATTATATTCTTAATTACATTAAATGGCAATACGTCTGGAAAAAGTTTGAAAGGATTAAACAAAAAGTGACTGAATATTGGAATATATTCAGTCACTTTTATTTGTTAATTATTCATTGTCAAAAAGTTTGGAGTATCTAACAAGATAATTATATTTATCTGCCGCGTTTTTCTCTGCTTTTGTGAACAATGCTTCAGCTCTTTCAGCATCTTGTCTTACAAGTGAACTGTAACGAACTTCGCTTGAAATAAAGTCTTTAAAGCTTGCTCCAGGTGCTTTTGAATCAAGTTGGAATGGGTTTTTGCCGTCAAGAGTCAATCTTGGGTCAAAACGGAAGTTGTGCCAATAGCCTGCTTCAACCGCACGCTTAATCTCTGTCTGTGCTTTGCCCATACCACCTTTAATACCATGATTGATACATGGAGCGTAAGCAATGATAATAGATGGACCGTGGTAGCTTTCAGCTTCGTTGAATGCTTTCATACATTGATTGTAGTCAGCACCCATTGCAACCTGAGCAACATAAACGTAGCCATAGCTCATTGCGATCGCTGCCAAGTCTTTTTTCTTAATGTCCTTACCAGCAGCAGCAAATTGTGCAATCGCACCGGTCGGAGTTGCTTTTGAAGATTGACCGCCGGTGTTAGAATAAACTTCTGTATCAAATACAAGGATGTTTACATCTTCACCAGAAGCGATAACGTGGTCTAGACCGCCAAATCCGATATCATATGCCCAACCGTCACCACCGAAAATCCAGATGGATTTTTTAGCAAGATAATCTTTGTCAATCAAAATATCTTTTGCAGCGTCGCAATCACAGCTTTCAAGAGCTGCAATCAATTTTTCGCTGGCAAATTTGTTTAGAGTACCATCATCCACAGTGGATAGATATTCTTCAGAAGCAGCTTTCACGTCTTCCTTAGTTGTTGTTTTTGAAAGTTCAAGAACTTTTGCAATCAAAGCGCTTCTTAATGTTGCCTGAGCAAGATAAATTCCGTAACCGAACTCTGCGTTATCTTCAAACAATGAGTTTGCCCATGCAGGACCGAAACCTTGTTTGTTTACAGTGTATGGTGTGGAAGGTGCGGAACCGCCCCAGATGGAAGAACATCCTGTTGCGTTTGCGATGTACATTCTGTCACCATAAAGCTGAGTTACAAGTTTTGCGTATGGAGTTTCTCCACAGCCTGCGCAAGCGCCGCTGAATTCAAGCAACGGTTGTTTGAACTGGCTTCCTTTAACGGTTGTTACTTTGAATTTTTCTAATACTTCCGGTTTGGTTTCGTGTTCAAATCCAAATGCAAAAATGTTTTGTTGTTCTAATTGGCTTTCAAGTGGGTTCATTACCAATGCTTTGTTGCCTTTTTTACCAGGACATACGTTAGCACAGGAACCGCATCCGGTACAGTCCAAAACAGACATGGTCATGCCGAATTGATATCCAGGCATGCCAGTCATTGGCATTAGCTTCATGTTAGCAGGAGCGCTGGCTGCCTCTGCATCGGTCAAAACAACAGGTCTGATTACTGCGTGAGGACATACATAAGAACAGAAGTTACACTGGATACAGTTTTCAGGCATCCATGTCGGAGTGTCAACAGCAATTCCGCGTTTTTCGTAAGCAGCGCTTCCTTGCGGGAAGGTTCCGTCTGCGCTGTCTTTAAATGTGGAAACAGGCAAGTCGTCTCCCTTTTGAGCATTTACAGGGATTAAAATATCTTTTACGAAGTCAACAAGTTCTTTTCTGTCACCATTAACAACAATTTCTACTTTTTCATCTGTTGCGGTTTTCCAGCTTTCAGGAACAGCAACTTCATGAACGTCTTGGAAACCACGGTCGATTGCATTGTGGTTCATTGCAACAATTGCATCACCTTTTTTGCTGTAAGATGCAGTAGCGGCATCTTTCATGTATTTAATTGCATCGTCTGCAGGGATAATATTAGCAAGTTTGAAGAAAGCAGCCTGTAATATGGTGTTGATTCTTCCACCAAGACCGAGTTCTCTTGCGATCTGAACACCGTCAATGGTATAGAATTTAATGTTGTTTTCTGCAATATAACGTTTTACACTCGCAGGAACATGCTTTTCAATTTCTTCTGCGTTCCATCCGCAGTTGAGGAGAAATGTTCCGCCAGGAACCAAATCTTCAACCATTTCATATTTATCGATATAAGAAGGATTATGGCAAGCAACAAAGTTTGCTTTGCTAATCAAATAAGTTGCTTTAATTTTTGACTTACCAAAACGCAAGTGAGAAACAGTAATACCACCTGATTTTTGGAGTCATATGAGAAGTATGCCTGAGCATACATGTCAGTGTGGTCACCGATGATTTTAATAGAGTTTTTGTTTGCACCAACGGTTCCGTCGGCACCAAGTCCCCAGAACTTACAGTTTGTTGTTCCTGCAGGGGTTGTATCCGGATTCTCATCTGTGTCAAGAGATAGGAAAGTCACGTCATCTTTGATACCGATGGTGAATACTTTCTTTTCTGTGTTTTTATAGGTTGCAATGATTTGAGCAGGGGTTGTGTCTTTTGAGCCTAATCCATAACGACCGGAAAGAATAGGGGTGCTGTCAAATTTGCTTTCTTTTAATGCAGCAACAATATCCAAGTATAATGGCTCGCCCAAAGCACCAGGCTCTTTGGTTCTGTCTAAAACGGTTATCTGTTTTACACTGTCAGGAATGGTATCGATCAAGTGTTGTGCAGAGAACGGTCTGTAAAGTCTTACTTTTACAAGTCCTACTTTTGAACCGCTGGCATTTAAATAGTCAATGGTTTCTTCAATGGTATCGCAAACAGAACCCATCGCAATAATAACTCGGTCTGCATCAGGTGCACCGTAATAGTTGAATAATTTATAATCAGTTCCGATTTTTGCGTTTACTTTGTTCATATATTCTTCAACAAGTGCAGGGGTTGCATTATAATAAGGATTGGAAGCTTCTCTTGCCTGGAAGAAGATATCAGGATTTTGTGCTGTTCCGCGAAGAACCGGATGTTCCGGATTAAGTGCACGGCGGCGGAAAGCATTTACATCATTCATATCCACCATTTCAGCCAAATCGTCATAGTCCCAAGCTTCGATTTTTTGAATCTCATGAGAAGTTCTGAATCCGTCGAAGAAGTGAAGGAAAGGAACTCTTCCTTTGATTGCGGTTAAGTGAGCTACTGCACCCAAGTCCATAACTTCCTGAACGTTTCCGGAGCAAAGCATTGCAAATCCGGTTTGACGACAGGCATAAACGTCAGAATGGTCTCCAAAAATAGACAACGCATGGCTTGCAAGAGCACGAGCAGATACGTTGATAACGCAAGGCAAAAGCTCTCCTGCGATTTTGTACATGTTAGGGATCATCAACAACAATCCTTGAGAAGCAGTAAATGTTGTTGTTAAAGCACCGGCAGCCAAGCTTCCGTGAACGGTTCCGGCTGCACCGGCTTCAGATTGCATTTCTGCAACCCTTACTTGTTGACCAAAAATATTTTTTCTTCCCTCTGTTGACCATTTATCGGTCACCTCAGCCATTACTGATGACGGGGTAATCGGATAAATAGCGGCGACGTCTGTAAACGCATAAGACACGTGTCCTGCTGCGTTGTTACCGTCCATGGTTTTCATTTTTCTTGCCATGTTATGATATCCTCCTTGGTTTTGAATTTCTTATACGAATAAAAATAAGCATATTGATATCAAGTGTTGTGAAAATTTTAACATATATGCTCTTTACTCTACCACATTAGATTATAACATCTATATATAGTGTTGTAAATAGATAGATTGTTCAAAACTATATCTTTTTATCCTCAAAGGTTTTGTTTATAAATATAACTAAAAGAGCGCGCGGACAAAGAAAAAAGGCTTTGATATTGAAATCTTACTAATAATTGTTTATACTTTCACGCCAATTCGCATCCGATAGCAGAAATCAAAATCTGCTTCTTTATCTCCCAGAATGGAATGGACAGTATCAATGAAGTCTGTAAGCTCATTTTTTATGAGATCAGGCTCCATTTTTAAAATGGTCTGAACGTTGCCTTGACTTAATGCAAGATCGATCAATCTTTCAGCGGAACCTCGCTCACGGTTCATAAAGACGACTTCTCTTACATAAGTAAAATGCCCGCTTATCTTTATGTTTTCAAGATGATTGGTTTTTTCAAAGCGTGAGAAAGTTTTACTAACAGTCGGATGGTTTTCTTCAATATCATGGATAAGATCGAATAGTTTTTGATAGGCTTGCTCTGCCTTCCAATCGCACACAGGGGGCCAATCTGAATCGTATGTAATAAATAATCCACCCGATTTCAGCAAGCGATTCGCTTCTGTTAATGTAGAATCAGGGTTCATCCAGTGAAATGACTGTGAGCAGGTGATGACATCCACGCTGTTGTCTGCCAATGGAACAGAATCAGAGAAACCTTCTATGATGCGAACATTGGGATAATCCTTTGCTTTTGATGTAGAGATGTCTCTCATGTCCTTACTCGGTTCTATACCTATGACTTCTTCTGCGGCAAAAGACCATGCAAAAGTAGACAAACCGGTTCCGCAGCCTAAATCTACAACGGTGTCAGGCGATTTGCCTAAGAATTTTTTAGCCAGCTCAATTACATAAGGCGGAGTTTGTGGTCTTGCATGATTATAGTTTTTTGCAAAACCTGTAAAACGGTCTGCATTTTTTTGTAGATGATTCTGCATATTAAAACCTACCTTTTTGTTAACAATGCGCGCTTACTATACGGATATACGGATAAAGCATCTAAATTACAGTGTAGTATATACCAGCGGCTTAATCAATGATAAAGGTAGATAATACTCTCAATATTGCAATCGGTTGAGTAAATTAAACAAAAACATACCTGAATTTTAGGCGGTTTAAATAGAAAAAAATGCATAAATTTTGTATACTAATTGGGAATGTTATGATATAATTTAATGAAATATTCACAAAATGTGAATAAATAAAATAAGGGAGCGTTTTTATGAATGGTAACAAAGAGCGTTATGGACTCTTTACCGCAATTACAATGATTGTGGGAATATGTATTGGCTCGGGAATCTTTTTTAAAAGTGATAATATTCTTTCGGCAACGGGTGGAAGCATTTCTTTAGGTGTATTGGTCTTTGCACTTGCTGCAATAGGTATTATATTCGGCGGACTTTGTATTGGAGAGCTTGCCTCAAAAACAGATAAACCGGGAGGCGTTATCACCTATTTCGAAGAGTTCGGAGGCAAACCTCTTGCTTGTGGTTTTGGATGGTTCCAAATATTCATTTATTATCCAACCATTTCAGCGGTAGTAAGTTGGGTTGTCGGTATATACATAGATGTATTATTCAACTTAAACCTAACATTTGGAAAGCAAGTTTTAATAGGCTTTGCTTTTATGACCATAAGCTTTGTCTATAATGTTCTTTCTCCAAAGTTCGGGGGATATTTCCAGAATGCCACAACAGTTATTAAGTTGATTCCTTTATTTATTTTAGCAATCTTTGGCTTAATATTCGGTGACCCAATCGGAGGATTCTCTGCCATGTCTTCCAGTGAAATAAAGGGAGTGGGCTGGATTTCCGCTGTTGGACCGATAGCATTTATGTTTGATGGATGGATTGTATCTACTTCTATTGCACATGAAATTAAAAAATCCAAGAGGAACTTACCTTTGGCACTGATTATTTCTCCTATTTTTGTGTTGCTTGCATATGTTATTTACTTTGTAGGTGTTTCCTCCTATTTGGGACCTCAAAAGCTTATGGAACTGCAAGATGCACATGTGGACTTAATTGCTTCGCAGATATTTGGAAGCTTTGGGGCCAAAGTTATCTTAACTTTCGTTGTAATCTCGGTTATGGGAACAGTTAACGGACTGGTACTCGGATTTATTCGCCTTCCTCAGGCACTTGCACTTCGTGGGAACATGATGCCGTTTTCTAAAAAGTTGAGCGAGGAAAATAAAAAGCTGAATATGCCTTTAAATTCTGCGATTTTTGCCTATATTTTATCTGCGTTTTGGATGTTGGTTCACTATATAACCTTTAGTAACAAACTTCTTCCGAATTCAGATGTTTCCGAAATTTCGATTGCCGTAAGTTACTTACTATATATAGTTTTATATATCATCGTGATCATCCTGTTTGCAAAAGGTAAAATAAAAGGACTCTGGAAAGGCGTCATTGTTCCTACTTTCGCGGTGATAGGTGCTCTGTTCATACTATCGGGCGGACTTCAAAGTGCGATGTTTGTCTATTATTTCTTATTCTGTTTGCTTATTGTCATATT
>JARBTU010000097.1 GCA_029240015.1 Oscillospiraceae bacterium
AGTCAAATGGGACATTATGCAGTGGGGTTGTTGACACAAGGAATCGGAAACCGTGTTGTGGGGCTTAAAGACAACAAAGTTGTTGATTATGACATTCAGGAGGCCCTAAGAATGACCAAGCCGTTTGAGGATGAATTGTACGAAGTGGCTCACGACATCAGCTTCTAAAAATCTTGATCAAATAAAAAATATATAATAAAAACCTCTCATGAAATTGAGAGGTTTTTATTATATGGCATATACTATAAATATCGGGAGACTATTTTGGTCGAGCAGAATTTAAAAGAACGGGGAATTTTTTATGGAAAGAATGCAGATTTCGTCTTTGTATAATGAGTTTAAAAATCATAACGGATCACAAGTAACTGTCTGCGGATGGGTGAAAACGATCAGAGATTCCAAATCTCTTGGCTTTATAGAGCTGAATGACGGAAGCAGTTTTAAAAATTTGCAGATCGTATTCGAAGATTCTGTTATCAGCAATTTTAAAGAGGTTGCAAAATACAATGTCGGCTCCTCAATTATTATAAAAGGAACTGTTGTTTTGACCCCAGATGCCAAACAGCCTTTTGAGATTCACGCCCAAGAAATTACTTTGGAAGGCGCGTCTACTTCGGACTATCCCTTACAGAAGAAGAGACATTCTATTGAATTTTTACGTTCTATTGCTCACTTAAGACCCCGTACAAACACTTTGAGTGCAGTTTTTCGGGTTCGTTCTGTGGCAGCCTATGCAATCCACAAGTTTTTTAACGAGAATAACTTTGTTTATGTACACACGCCAATCATTACTGCAAGCGACTGCGAAGGCGCTGGGGAAATGTTCCGTGTCTCTGTTCTGGATACTGAAAATCCACCCAAACAACAAGATGGAAAAATCGACTATAGCCAAGATTTTTTTGGAAAGCAAACCGGTCTTACAGTTTCCGGACAGCTTGAGGGAGAATGTATGGCAATGGCATTTGGAAAGATTTACACTTTCGGACCAACATTTCGTGCAGAGAAGTCAAATACAGCCCGCCATGCGGCAGAATTTTGGATGATTGAGCCCGAGATTGCTTTTGCCGACCTTGAAGACGATATGGAACTGGCAAAACATATGATAAAATTTGTTCTTGCCTATGTTTTAGAAAAATGCCCTGATGAAATGACTTTTTTTAATCAATTTTTTGACAAAGGGCTGATTGAGCGGTTACAGGATATTATCGAATCGGACTTTTCAAAAGTCACTTATACCGAGGCAGTTAAAATACTGGAGCAACATAAAGACCAATTTGAATATCCTGTTTTTTGGGGCTGTGATTTGCAAACTGAGCATGAGAGATTTTTAACAGAGCAAATCTTTAAAAAGCCGTTATTTGTAACAGATTATCCGAAAGAAATTAAAGCGTTCTATATGCGGCTTAACGATGATCAAAAAACTGTTGCTGCAATGGATCTTCTCGTTCCGGGCGTAGGCGAAATCATAGGAGGGAGCCAGCGTGAAGAGCGGCTGGATATTCTAACTGAAAGAATGAAGGAGATGGACCTCAATTCAGACAATTATTCATGGTATCTGGATTTGCGCCGATATGGCGGAACCCGCCACTGTGGATTTGGGCTCGGTTTTGAACGGTTGCTGATGTATATCACAGGGATATCCAACATTCGTGATGTGATTCCTTTTCCAAGAACGACTGGCTCGGCAGAGTTTTAGTATCAGCTTTCCTGTTGCCGTAAATGTATGTGTTATTGTGTGGAATGCGCCACTTTAAACAACTTCTGTTTTAAGCTTGTCCAAAAATTTGTAACTTATTTTTTGCAGGAATTGAAATTAAATCTTGCAAAATTACATAATTTATAGTAAAATAATGAAAGTGTCCCTTAAAATATAAATAAATAACGTTGCTTTGTTCATTCATTGAATATCGGTGCAACAATCGGAGGTAACTTATGGCTTCTTTGAATCAAATGTCATCTTTGGAACTCAAAAATCTTAAAGATGAGCTGTTAAAAAAATACGATGAATTTAAAGGCAGGAACCTGAAATTAGATATGTCCCGCGGAAAACCGAGTGTAAGCCAACTGGATTTATCGGTGGGCATGATGGACTGTTTGACATCCAAGGATGACTTTAAAACCGCAGATGGAACTGATGCGAGGAACTATGCGATTTTTGATGGCATTTCTGAAGCAAAAAAGCTCTTTGCTGATATTCTTGGGGTTTCTTCGTCCGAAATCATCGTTGGCGGAAATTCAAGCCTAAACTTAATGTATGATACAGTTCAAAGAGCGCTGCAGTTCGGCGTAGCTGGTTCCGAATGTCCTTGGAACAAGCTGGATAAAGTTAAATTTTTATGTCCTTCTCCGGGGTATGACAGGCATTTCGCGATATGTGAACTGTTTGGGATTGAAATGATTACTGTTCCCATGACCGAATCCGGTCCTGACATGGATGTGGTGGAAGAACTTGTTGCTTCCGACGAGCAGATAAAAGGTATCTGGTGTGTTCCTATGTACTCCAATCCGGATGGAATTACATATTCTGATGATACGGTTAAAAGATTTGCAGCACTAAAATCGGCAGCAGCAGATTTTAGGATTTTTTGGGATAATGCTTATTGTGTGCACCATTTGAGCGACGATCAGGATCATCTTTTAAATCTTATGGATGAGTGCAAAAAGGTTGGAACACAAGACAGGGTGTTTATGTTTGCTTCCACTTCAAAAGTGAGTTTTGCAGGGGCGGGTGTTGCCGCGCTTGCTGCAAGTGAAAATAATCTTGCCTTCATCAAAAAGCAGCTTTCAATTCAAACGATAGGGCATGATAAAGTAAACCAGTTAAGACATATGAGGTTTTTTAAAGACCTTGAATATCTAAAAAATCACATGGAAAAACATGCTGAAATCATTAAACCTAAATTTGATATGGTTCTTACATGGCTGAATAAAGAAATTGCTCCTTTGGAGATTGCCAGTTGGAAAAATCCAAAGGGTGGATACTTTGTATCGGTCAACACTTTAGAGGGTTGCGCTAAAAGAACAGTTGAGCTTTGTAAACAAGCCGGCGTGGTGCTCACTCCTGCGGGAGCCACATTCCCATACGGAAATGACCCTCAGGACAGCAATATCCGAATTGCACCAACATTCCCTCCTGTAAGCGAGCTTGATCTTGCGATGGAACTATTTTGTTTATGTATCAAAATAGCCAGTGTGGAAAAACTTTTAAATCAATAAAATGAAGTTTTAATGAACTGAATATTATATAAAAACCAAAAGAGCGTGCCGTTTTTACGGCACGCTCTTTTGGTTTAACATGTATCAAATCGGCAATTTTATTTAATCGCCTTGGCTTTCATACGTAGATTATTATTCAATATGCGCTTTCTTAAACGAAAGCTTTCAGGAGTTACTTCAAGTAATTCGTCTTCATTCATGAATTCAAGTGCCTCTTCAAGGCTGAGTCTTCTAGGAGGAACAAGTCTTAACGCGTCATCGCTTCCAGATGCACGAGTATTGGTCATTTGCTTTCTCTTGCAGACATTGACAGCTAAATCTTCTTGTTTTGGAGAGCAGCCGACAACCATTCCCTCATATACAGGGGTTCCTGCCGATATGAACAAAGTCCCTCGTTCCTGTGCATTATAAAGCCCGTATGTTACAGCCTCCCCCGTTTCAAAGGCAATCAATGAGCCAACTTGTCTTCTTGAGATTTCCCCTTTATACAGTTGATAGCTATCAAACACAGCGTTTAAAATTCCCTCTCCGCGAGTATCGGTTAAAAATTCACTTCTATATCCAAAAAGTCCTCTTGAAGGAATAATGTATTCAATTCTCATGCGGGAGCCTTGCGGTGCCATGTGAACAAGCTCGGCTTTCCTGATTCCCATTTTCTCCATTACAGCACCAACACTTTCTTCAGGAACATCGATCAGAAGTCTTTCCATCGGTTCATGAAGCTTGCCGTCGATATGTCTGTATAAAACTCTTGGAGTGCTTACCGAGAATTCAAATCCTTCACGACGCATTGTTTCTATCAAAATAGAAAGATGCATCTCTCCACGGCCCGAAACGATGAAGCTGTCTGTCGTTTCACCATCTTGAACCCTTAGGGAAACGTCTTTGAGCAATTCTCTATACAACCTATCGCGAATCTGCCTTGAAGTGACGAACTTTCCTTCTTTTCCTGCAAAAGGACCGTCGTTAACGGCGAAAGTCATCTCGACAGTCGGCTCACTGATTTTTACGAAAGGAAGCGGCTCCGGATTTGATGTCGTCGTAACAGTGTTACCAATGGTGATGTTTTCTATTCCGGAAAAACAGATAATATCTCCGACTTGTGCGGATTCAACAGGAACCCTGATCAGTCCGTCAATTTGATAGATGTTCACAATCTTACCCTTATATGGGGTCATCTGAGCATGATAATCACAGACCATAACCTCTTGATTTTGTGAGATAAAGCCGCGTTCTACCCGTCCTATCGAAATCCTGCCCACATAATCGTTATAGTCAATAGAAGAAACAAGAACTTGCAAATCGCCGTTCTCATCTCCTTGAGGGGCGGGAATGTAGTTCACAATGGTATCAAACAGTATGTTTAAATCTTCGCCTTCTACATTAGGAGAGTCGGAAGCGGTTCCCGCTCTTCCTGAGCAGTAGATGATAGGGCTGTCGAGCTGTTCTTCACTTGCATCAAGGTCAAGAAGCAGTTCAAGTACTTCGTCTCCAATTTCGTTTACACGAGCATCAGGACGGTCGATTTTATTCACAACTACAATGATACGATGTCCTAGTTCAAGCGCTTTTTGCAGAACAAACCTGGTTTGAGGCATTGGACCTTCTGCTGCATCAACGAGCAAAAGCACGCCGTCCACCATTTTCAAAACACGTTCTACTTCGCCACCAAAATCAGCATGACCCGGTGTATCAATAATGTTTATCTTTATGTCTTTATAATGCGCTGCAGTGTTTTTTGCAAGAATCGTGATGCCTCTTTCACGCTCCAGAGCGTTATTGTCCATCACTCTTTCTTCAACAACTTGATTCTCTCTATACACACCGCCTTGCTTCAAAAGCTCATCAACGAGTGTTGTTTTTCCGTGGTCAACGTGGGCAATAATGGCAACATTTCTTAAATCATTTCTAATCAATATTAAACTTCTCCTTCGGTAAACTAGACTATCTTCTAACTACAACTTTTGTCAATCTTCTTGACACGCGAATTAAATTATACCACAAAAACACAGATAAAAAAATAACATTTCTCACAAAAATCAGTCCTATTTTAGCATTCTGATAAACATATGGGATAATAAACAGGATTTTTAAACAAGTTAAAAGCTGATACTGTATGAAAACAGCATCAGCTTTGCGCAAGTTAAGTAATATAAGAGCTTTTAATCTTGAATTAAAGCTTATAATTCAAATTGTTCCTTATCGTATTTTGGCAAAGCAGGGGTAGTTTTAGGAACCCTTTTTAAAGGCGCGTATAAAAATTTTCTGCAGCAAAAATATGGAGCAACAACGCCTTTTCTTTCACAAAGCACCATCTGCCCGTCTCTGGTTTTTTTTCCATGTTCACAATATTCGCAAGCAGGTTCGATGTGGTTCCCAAAAAGTTTTTTAGCCATAAAAAGCTCCCACCTTGCTATCATATGATTTAAATTCTAATTTATTATAATTTTATCAGATTTTATAGAGTTTAACAACAGTAAAATGCATAATAGTATCAAAAAAACAGAGGAAAGCACTGAAGAGGAGCTTATCTTCACTAAATTTTTGGTTTGAGTCGTAAAAACTTCAATCGGAACATCAAAAAATCGAATCCATATAAGTGTTAGCATCATACTGACCGCTGTATAAATGATTCTCATTTTGTAGAATAGAACCATTTTAATATCGGTGCCGTTTAAAATTGCTTTGACTTGAAGGTGAACACAAATTCCGCCAAACGCGGTGAATCCGCTCGCTAACAGAATCACCCAAATCCCTTTGACTGTCAATAGTGTCTGACATCCTGTGCTGACTTCCATTACGCCAATGATAATTGCTTGTGCAATATCTTGAGGCAGTATAAAAAGAAATTCCCGGGCAATTAGGTCAAGTAATCCGCTATATGTAAGAATGGCGTTTATTGCACAAAAGGCAATGATAAAAGAACAGATTACCCCCAAAGACTTGGTTGCGGAGTTCACAGAATTCACCAGTGCAACAGAAAAATTTTCGCAATTGTTTAAAGAATGGCTATTTTGATTATCAAGAACTCTTTTTGATTTTGTGAGTCGCGCAACCACTATGGAAGAAAGAATATGTGATAAAAAAATCATAAATCCTATCTGGATACTGTTAAACAACGGGATGCACACAGAACCTATTAAAAAAGCGGGACCTCCATTGACGCAAAAACAAAGCATCCGCTCGGCATTTTGCATCGAAAGCCTATTTTGCCGAACAAGGTCTCCGATTAGTTTTGCTCCCACAGGATATCCTCCAATAAGGCTTAAAATTACCACCCCGCAAAAAGCTCTGTCTACACAAAAGATCCATGATATCAGTCTTTCAATAGGTTTAAACAACCAATTATATATTCTGGTTCTCATAATGAATCCTGAA
>JARBTU010000098.1 GCA_029240015.1 Oscillospiraceae bacterium
CCTGAAGGAAGTGTTTTTGGGAAGCCTGTTAACCAAACTTGCGGCATCGGTTCTGATGAAACCGTTGAAAGTATTTAAAAGCAAGATGGATTATACAGAATATGGCGGGGCTCCTTTAATGGGGATTGCCAAACCGGTCATAAAGGCGCATGGAAGTTCCAACCCAAAAGCATTTATGAATGCCATCAGACAAGCAAAATTATTTGTTGAAAATAATGTGAATGGCGAAATCATCAGCTATATGCAACAGATATCAAAAAAAGAAAGCGATTCTAAAGAACAAGGTGAAAATTAGACCCTATCGGGAAGAAAAAGAAGGTAGTGTGCATGCAGGAATTTGAAAAGACTATTGGGTATGAATTTAAAAGCAAAAAGCTTTTGACCGAAGCGCTTTCGCATTCTTCTTATGCAAATGAGGGGAAAAAGCATTTTGTAAACAACGAACGGCTTGAATTTTTAGGAGACTCGGTTTTATCTGTAATCGTTGCAAATTATCTTTTTGAACATCATAAAAATATGCCTGAGGGGGAACTTACCAAACTTAGGGCATCTTTAGTCTGCGAGAAGTCGCTGTTTCAGTTTGCAACTCAAATTAATCTGGGAAACTATTTGTTTTTGGGCAAAGGGGAGGAAGTCACGGGCGGAAGAGAACGTCCTTCTATTTTGGCGGACGCTTTTGAGGCGGTCATTGCGGCGATTTATCTGGATGGCGGTCTGGAGCATGCTGAAAACTTTGTTTTAAGATTTATCCCCAAAACATTTGATATCAACAGCATATCCAATTTGCATGATTATAAAACATATCTGCAGGAAATCATTCAACAGAATCGTGAAGAAAAAATAGAATACGTGCTGGTTGCAGACAGTGGACCTGATCATAACAAAACCTTTGAAGTGGAAGTCCACTTAAACTCCAACGTAATTGGAAAAGGAAAAGGCAAGAGCAAAAAACAAGCGGAACAGAATGCCGCAAAAGAAGCATTAGGACTTATGGGCTATGAAACATTCTAACATTGCAATTTTTATTCCCCACGTGGGCTGTCCTCATACTTGTAGTTTTTGTAACCAAAAGACCATTTCCGGAACGGGTTCTTCTCCTACTTGTATTGAGATTGAAGAGATTTGTCAGACAGCACTTAGGCAAGTTTCAAATCCAGAGGACACAGAAATAGCTTTCTTTGGCGGAAGTTTTACAGCCATTGAAAGAAGCGAGATGATTGTTTTTTTAGAGGCAGCATCAAAGTTTGTGGGGAAAGGTTTGTTCGCTGGCATAAGAGTTTCGACCAGACCCGATGCGATTGATGATGGAATTCTGGAAATTTTAAAATCATATGGGGTAACATCTATTGAGCTTGGGGTTCAAAGTCTTGATAATGAGGTTTTAAAAAAGAATAATAGAGGGCATACCAGCGAGCAGGTTTATACCGCCGCTTGTTTGATTCGAGAATATGGATTTTCTTTAGGTCTTCAGATGATGGTAGGTCTTTTTGGAGATAGTAAAGAAAGTGTATATTTGACAGCGCAGGAGTTTTTAGCATTAAAGCCCGATACCGTTCGGATATACCCTGTTGTTGTGCTAAAAGGAACAAAATTAGAACAGCTTTTTAAGAGCGGAGAGTATGTCCCTTTTTCTTTTGAGAAAGCGGTCGATATATGTTCTGAGCTCTTATATCTTTTTTATGAGAATGGAATAAACGTCATAAGAATGGGGCTCCATGCATCCGAAAATGTGGAGGACCAAATGGTGGCGGGCATCTATCACCCCGCATTCAGAGAAATTTGTGAAAATAAGATTTACTACAATCAGCTTTGCAAACAGCTTATCAATAAGCCAAAGGGACGATATGAAGTTGTTGTTCATCCCAAATGCTTGTCCAAAGCGATTGGACAGAAAAGAAAAAATAGCAGCGATTTTGTAAAATTGGGCTATCATATCATATTTAAGCCCCAAAAAGACGTCGCCCAATATGAAGTAAAGGTTTTAAAGGAAGTGTGAATTTGTTACTGAAATCACTTGAAATACAAGGCTTTAAGTCTTTTCCCGATAAAACAAAACTGAATTTTAACAAAGGAATCACTGCGGTTGTGGGACCGAATGGGAGCGGAAAAAGTAACATCAGCGATGCGGTTCGTTGGGTGTTGGGAGAGCAATCCACCAAGACGTTGCGCGGTGCAAAAATGGAAGACGTTATCTTCTTGGGAACACAGAGCAGAAAGTCCCAGGGATTTGCTCAGGTTTCGATTACCGTTGACAACACTTCACGGTATCTTAACGTAGAGAGTGACGAAGTGACCATTACAAGGAAGTATTATCGTTCGGGTGACAGTGAATATATGATTAACGGCGCCAATGTCCGTTTGAAAGATATCAATGAGTTGTTTATGGATACGGGACTTGGCAAAGACGGTTACTCCATGATCGGACAAGGCAAGATCGCCGAAATCGTAGGCGCGAAAAGCAATGAGCGCAGGGAGATTTTTGAGGAAGCATCGGGAATTTCCAAGTTCAGATACAGGAAAAATGAATCTGAACGAAGGCTTAATATGGCGGAAGAAAACCTTTTGAGACTGAAAGACATTTTAGTGGAACTGGAAGACCGTATCGGACCGCTAAAATCACAGAGCGAAAAAGCAAAGCAATTTTTAGTATTCGCTGAAAAGAAAAAAGTACTGGAAGTATCGGTTTGGGTTGAAACGCTCGAAAAATCTAAGCAAGTTTTGAGACAGCAAGAAGATCGATTGACACTTTGTCAGTCCAACTATGAAGAAATCGAACAGCAGATTGAAGAACTGGAACAAAAGACAGCGGAAGTATTTTCCGACATGCAGAGTTGTTTGACAAAGATTGACGAACTGAGGAAACAAAGAGAGCAAGCAGAACTGGATATTGCGAAAAAGAATTCCGATATTGCAGTTTTGAAAAATGATATCGAACATAATAATGAGAATACCAATCGTATCGAAAATGAGATGCATACATATCGGCTTTCCGGCGGTGAAATGGAAAGCGAAGTTGAGAGTAAACAAGAACAGGCAGACAAGAAAAGAACCCTCGTAGAGCAATTGGATATTCAAATTGCAGCTTTGCAGCAGGAACTTTTACATCTGACTGAGCAGAACGACGCGTTTCATTCTAAAGCGGCATCGCTGAACGAAAGTCTTAACAGATTGATTTTGGAGCAAACAGAGCTCAAAATGAAAGTGCTGTCGTCTCACCAGTCGGTTGAAGAACAACAGCAGAGGCTTATTTTATTGTCTCAAAGCTCTGAGCAGAGAGCAAGGGACATAGAAGATTTGTCCAATCAGCTTCAAACCGTGGAAGAAGGACTCAGTGATATTTATGAACAGCAGCAGCAGCTTCATAATTCCATTAAAGGATATGAGCTGAAAATTGATTCCAGAAAAAAAAGACTGGAGCAGATGCAGTCCGAATACCATTCCATCGACTTGATGATTAAAGAAAAATTGCAGAACGCCAAGCTTTTGAATGATTTAGAGCAGAACATGGAAGGTTTTGCTTACAGCGTAAAAAGCATTCTGAAAAATGCCAAAAACAATCAAATAAAAGGCATTTTAGGAGCGGTTTCACAGATTATTTCGGTAGACCAGTCCTATTCTGTGGCGATTGAAACAGCTCTTGGCGGTTCTTTGCAGCATGTTGTGGTGGAAAACGAGAACACGGCAAAATATGCAATCAGTATGCTGAAAGAACAAAAAGCCGGACGGGCAACATTTTTACCGCTGACTTCTGTAAAAGGAAACAGGCTCGCTGAAAATGGATTGGAAACCATAGACGGATTTGTCTCATTGGCTTGCGACCTGATTTCGGCTGATGAAAAGTATCAGGGAATTATCCATTCACTATTGGGGCGTATTGCAGTTGTAGATAATCTGGATACTGCTGTCATTATGGCGAAAAAGTATGGGTACCGTTTCAGAATCGTGACTCTTGACGGACAAGTTGTCAATGCAGGAGGTTCTTTTACGGGTGGGTCTCAAAATAAGAGCCAGGGTATTTTAAGTCGTAAAAATGAAATTGAAAAACTCCAAGTTCAGGCACAGGAATTGTCGGAGAAGAAAGCACAGTTAGAAGTCAAGCTGAAAGAAGCCTCTCAGGAGGTTGCTGAACTGGATGCGCAGATTGTTGCTATAAATAGTGAATTGACCGTCCTTCAAGAGGATAAAATCCGTTTTGAGGGAGAGAGAAAACACGTCGGGCATGTCTTGGCTGAAACCAAAAGTCAGTTGGAAAATATGGATTTGGAAAACGCCGCCGCAACAAAAAGGATGCAGGAACACCAAAGAACAATTGAAGCAACCGATGCGCTGATGAAACAAAACGACCAGTCGATGAACAAAATCCAGTCCGAACTAAGCGAACTTGAGGGCTCCAAAGGCGACATGAGTGCCAGAAGAGAGGAACTTTCTAACCATTTATCAGCAATGAAAATGGAAAAGCTTGAAAATCAAAAAGACATAGATGCTTTGATGCTTTCAATTGAGGAAATTAAAAACAGAAGTAAAAATGCGCAAAATATTATGGATTCCCTCCAAAATCAGAAGGACGTGTTAAGTCAAAAAAACAGCAAAATCACACAGAGCATTGAACAGCTTAGCCAACAGATTGAGGAGATTAAAAAACAGACAGAGGAAATTGAACAGGAAATTGAACAAACAGCTAAACAGAGGGAGCAACTTGAAGCTTCGACGTCCGAAATCCGAGCGGAGCAAAAGCAAAAAAACAGTGAGAAAGAAAACATTTCAAGAGAGCTTGTGAAATTTGAAGAACGAAAGATCTCGGTTCAAAAGGAATGCGATAATATAATCTTAAAACTTTGGGAAGAATATCAATTAACAAGAAGCGAAGCGGGGCAGTTTGCTGTGCCTGTGTCGAATTTAATCGAAACGCAGAGAGATTTGAACGAAGTCAAATCCAACATAAAGGCTTTGGGAACGGTGAATCTTGGTGCAATTGAAGAATATGCGGAAGTTTCAGAAAGATATGAATTTTTATCGGTTCAGATAAAAGATGTGGAAAAATCTCGGGATGAACTGACGAGCCTGATTCAGGATTTGACCAAGAAAATGGAAGAGATTTTTGCTGAAAACTTTCATAAGATCAATAATAATTTCGGAAAGATATTTGTAGAACTTTTCGGCGGGGGCAAAGCTGAATTAAGACTGACTGACGGTGAAAACGTGCTGGACTGCGGAATTGATATCTATGTTCAGCCACCGGGAAAAATCATAAAGAATTTGGCAGCGTTGTCCGGCGGAGAGCAGGCTTTTGTTGCAATTGCAATTTATTTTGCTATTTTAAAAGTCAGACCGGCGCCATTTTGTATCCTGGATGAGATTGAAGCCGCTCTTGATGACGTCAACGTTGTAAAGTATGCAAGTTACTTAAGGTCAATGAGTGATAATACACAGTTTATCCTTATCACGCATCGGCGCGGTTCAATGGAAGAGGCGGATGTTTTATACGGTGTCACGATGCAGGAAGAGGGCGTTTCAAAACTCCTTGAACTGAAAGTCAGCGAAATTGAACAAAGATTGGGTATGAAGCAGGAGTGAAATTTCAAAATGAAATGGGGGAAATCATGGGCATTTTTAGTAAAATTAAAGAGGGGCTTAAAAAAACCAAAGACGGAATGGTCAAACAGGTTGAGAGTGTTTTAAACTCTTTTACAAAAATAGATGAAGAACTTTTTGAAGAACTGGAAGAAACGTTGATTATGTCTGATGTCGGTGTGGCAACTTCGGTCAAAATTTGTGAACTGCTGCGTGAAAAAATTAAGGAAACAGGAACAAAAGATCCAAGCAAAGTTAAAGATTTGCTAAAACAAATTATCAGCGATATGCTTGCGGGAGGGGAAGAACTCAACATTCAAACCAAGCCGTCCGTTATATTGGTTATCGGAGTAAACGGTGTGGGCAAAACAACGACAATCGGCAAGCTTGCGGCAAACCTCAAGGCGGATGGGAAAAAAGTGATTTTAGGCGCGGCGGATACTTTTAGGGCGGCGGCCATAGAGCAGCTTGAGATTTGGTCCCAAAGAGCGGGGGTTGACCTTGTGAAACACACAGAAGGAGCAGATCCTGCAGCTGTTGTGTTTGATTCGATTGTTGCGGCGAAAGCAAGAAATTGTGATGTAGTTATTTGCGATACAGCGGGGAGATTGCATAATAAAAAAAATCTGATGGACGAGCTTTCAAAAATTTCCAGAATTATTGAAAGAGAAGCTGGAGACTGTGATTTAGAGGTTTTGCTGGTGCTTGATGCAACAACGGGACAAAACGCGGTTAACCAGGCCAAGCAGTTTAAAGAGGCCGCCGGAATCACAGGGATTGTGCTCACCAAATTGGACGGAACAGCCCGCGGAGGCATTGTGATTGCCATCAAAGACGAACTGGGGCTTCCAGTAAAATATATCGGAGTCGGGGAGCAACTTGATGATTTGCAGCCGTTTAGTCCGACGGATTTTGTAAATGCGCTTTTTGAATAACAAAAATACAACAAGAAACGGAGTTTGACATGAAAGTAATATTGGCGACACAAAACAAAGGAAAAATTAGAGAATTTAAACG
>JARBTU010000099.1 GCA_029240015.1 Oscillospiraceae bacterium
TCAGTATTTGCCTCATCAATCTCTGCAAAATCATACGCCATTTGATGTGTATAACCGAAATGTTTTGCTTTCATCCACATGTGAATAACGGGAGGGAATCCTGTTCCCCCCGCGCTTACGCTTGGGCTATGTCCTCCACTTGTGGACAAATAATGCAATGGATATTATCTCTACTTTTTCCATCAGTATTTGAAAAATAGCTACTACAACATCAGTGATGAAGATTGATTTGTGATTCATTTCACACCTTAACTATATCAAAAAAACTGTCTTGACATCTTGTAGCATCATATTTGGCAGCTTAAGCCATCCGATATTTTACCGAATGATACCCTTTCGAGTGGTGTCCTGCCCCAGTAAAAGATGCTTCTCTTACCGAGTAAAGACCTGTTATCTCTATATCGACGCCTGCTTCTTCTTTTCCCTAATAGCGGCTTGTTCTAATGTTTCTTCACGCAGGTAAAATGAGCCCCAGGTATCCTTTTTTCCTTGTAGACAGGAAAAATTGTAACGCTAACACCAAGGCTAACACAACTAAACCAATCACTAAAAATTTCCTGAGTGTATTTCCATTTTCAACGTATCTCCTACCATTGTTTCCGTTGTAACATCAACTAACAACTTTGTAGTATGCTCGTGCCGTAACCCTGTAAATAAGCACGTATACGATGGCAAACACCGCATAAGAAGCAGCCATGCAATACAGGAACCATTGCGTATTGTCCAGCATAACTACGACCACCAATTTCTTCATTAGAGGGAAAGTAACTGCGGCATGAACCCCCGTAGCTATCAACGGCAGAAAAAATACCGTCAAGATTTGAGAACGAATAGCCCCTTTAATTTCTTTTAGGCTCAATCCTACCTTACGCATGATGGTATAGCGGTCTTTATCATCGTATGCTTCCGAAATTTGCTTATAGTAGATAATCAGTACGGTCGCCATAAGAAGCAGAATACCCAAATTCATTGCAACGAAAAGGACACCGCTTCGCAGGGCGCGAAATTTCTCACCGGCAGATACTCTTGTGTCTACCACGGAAACATCTACACCCGCAGCTTCTAATTTGTCAGATAAGATATTTCCAAATTTTCTTTCCTGCTCTTTTCCTGTCTCCTTATCCAAATCAATCCGTGCAGACACGTGGATAGCTCCGGCCAATTTCCCAATAATGGCTTTCTGCTGCTGTTCGATTTTTTGCAGCGTCTCAACATCATTCACTATGATAAAATAGACGTCCACAATGGTTGAAACAGTGGATTCCCCCACTACAAACCCTTTCATATCTTTCATCACAGTCGCTTGATATTGCTCGCCCATGAGAGATAAACTTGTTCCTTCGTATTCCTTTCCAATTCCGTGAATATATATCTCATTTGCGTTCAGGCTCACATTTTCCCCAAACAAGCTGTTGTAATTGTTCTGGTCGATAAAATACAGGGAAGATATTTTTGTAGTTTGATTAGAATATATATCCTCCGGTACGTCAAAGCCCCCTTCGACTAATACGGCCGGAAAAGACAGAGAGGTATATGAGGATATGCTGTCTACCTCAACCAGGGTTTCGGCAGCGGTTCTTTCTGCCGCCTGCTGTAATTCGGCTTTTACTTGCTTCTCCGCCTCCGGAATATCTCCGCTTAACTTTATCTCGGCTAAAACATTACTCGGATATTGAGCATGAATGGACTCATCTGATGTTACATACAAAGAAACTGCTATGGAAAGCAGGAGTATGACAGCGACGGACATAACACAGATGTTTGCAAGGCCCACGGCGTTCTTTTTCATGCGGTAAAGCATCCCTGAAACAGGAATAAAGTGCTGGATCTGATAATAGTACCTGCTGTTTTTCCGAAGTAATTTCAAAGCGGCAATACTCCCTGCGGTAAATAGGAGGTAAGTACCCGCAATAACCAGCAAAACAGCTAGGAAAACCAGTGGCATCCCTGTTATGGGCGACTGTATGGTGAGAGCAAGATAGTAACCGGCACCTAAAAATCCACCCCCTAAGACAGCCATGACCCATTTTGTTTTCGGTTCTTTTTCGCCGACATTACCGCCCCTCAAAAGCTCTATGGGGTTTGCCAGGCGTATCTGATAGGTATTGTATCCTAAGAGCAGTAAAAAGAACGTTGCAAAGAGGAGTGACGACCCAATCATGGAAGTAGGAGACAGCTCAAACCCAAGGGAAACTGTTGCGTCCATCATACGGCGAATAATGAGTACACAAACCTTGTTTAATACGATACCCGTGAGCAAACCAACAACAATACTGATGGCGGTAATATACATGGTTTCATACATGATTACTTTCTGGATGTGTCTTTTATCCATACCCAGAATATTGTAAACACCGAACTCTTTTTTTCTCCGTTTCATCAGAAAGCTATTCGTATAAAAGAGAAATATAGCAAAGAACATACTTATTACTACGTTTCCCATAGTCAATATCAGTTGCATATTGTTTCCGCCGGGAATCTGCCCAAGTCCACGGTTCATAGAAAGGGCAAGCATGATATAAGACACCATCACGGAACAGATACAGGAAATGAGGAAGGGCAGATACACCTTGCCGTTTTTTCTAATATTATCTGCGGCCATTTTTTGATAAAATCTATTATTCATTAAATCCACCTCCTGCCGCGATCACGGACAGTGTGTCAGATATTTTTTGGAACATGGCTTCCGAAGTCAGATTTCCCCTGTGAAGCTCATGGAACACACAGCCGTCCTTGATAAAGAGGACGCGGTTAGCGTGACTGGCGGCTTTAATGCTGTGCGTTACCATTAAAATCGTTTGTCCTTCCGCATTGATTGCCCCAAAAAGCTCCAAGAGACTGTCTGCCGCCTTAGAATCCAAAGCCCCTGTTGGCTCGTCCGCCATAATTAACTGCGGGTTATTAATCAATGCTCTCGCAACTGCCGCCCTTTGTTTCTGACCTCCTGATACTTCGTATGGGTACTTGCTAAGTAGGTTTTGAATACCAAGTTTTCGAGCAATTGGAAGTAACTGATTTTTCATTTCTCCGGGTTTTCCACCCGACATTACCAGCGGAAGCAAAATATTGTCTTTGAGTGAAAAGGTATCTAACAAATTAAAATCCTGAAAAACAAAGCCAAGGTTTTTACGGCGAAAAGCGGAAATTTCACTTTCAGGAATAGATACGATGTTTTTACCGTTCAACAGCACCTCACCGCCTGTAGGTTTATCCAAAGCAGCAAGGATATTAAGCAAAGTACTTTTCCCAGAGCCAGATTCCCCCATGATTGCCACGTATTCTCCAGACTCAACAGAAAAAGATACATTGGACAATGCCTGTACCTGATTTCCTCCAAAACGTGTCGTATAAATCTTTTTTAAGTTATGCACTTCTAAAATAGTCATATAGCTCTCCTTTGTTCTCTTCTTTGACCCTTTGGTTCAACTAGCTATTGCGTAATCGAAAGGTATAAAAAGATTCTTATGAATCACTCAACTTGAATTTTATCTCTCCTTTGAATTTGTCTCCTTCCACCCGGAGCGATTCCCATCCTCCTTTTAGTTCTATGGTGTCGGAGTATTCACCGGTTTTTTGAAGCAACATAGTAGGTTCCTCATCCCCGGAGTGCCAGGACACTTTTGCCGTCCCACTCTCTATTTTCAGGCTACAAGTAACTTTAAGGCTATTCCCTTCCTCTCTTTCCAGAGCAGCCCCGCCAAACAAAAGCTCCGAGCCAGAAAAGTTGTTGTATTCTGCCTGATAAGTTCCCACATAATTATCTTTTCCAAACTCACGGTCGCCTTTTATTCTTCGGTCGCTGGTAAGTGCATTCTCACCCGCAGCCCCGGAGAAAAAATTACCAATCCTGTACACAAATTTTTGCACAGGACTATACTCCTCTGTATCTGAAGATGAGACAGCGCAATCAGACAGCAAACCCATAATCACCATAAGCGAAAGCATTGCCCCAATCCATTTTGTTTTCTGTTTTATCATAAAAACATTCTCCTTTCTTGTAGCCAATATTAATTACGATTACAGCATAGCAAAAGAGAGAAATGTCGTTCCACCGATTGGTCTGACATTTCTCTCCTGTTTCTAACAATTTTGTTAGACTGGCTATTCAGCTTCAAATGGAACGCTGTCAAGTCCAATGATAACTTTGGTTCCCTTGCCGGGTTCCGATTCAATTGAAAGACTATGCCCCAGTTTGGATAATATTGTTTTGCAGAGGTAAAGTCCAAGGCCGGTGGCATTCCTGTCCTGACGCCCCATGTACCCCGTAAAACTTCTTTCACCGACTCTAGGCAAATCCTCCGGGTTGATTCCAATTCCCGTGTCTTCTACTACCAGGGTTTTACTGTTTTCTAGATAAATTGAGATGGAGCCTTCCTTCGTATATTTAAGGGCGTTGGATAAAACCTGTTCCAGTACAAAGCCCAACCATTTGGAATCGGTGAGAACCCGGCAATGAACAGTTTCATAGTGGAGGGACAGCCGCTTCCTGATGAACAGCGGCGCATATTTTTTCACCGCCTCACAAATAATTTCGTTCAACTCCGTTTCTTGAAAACGGTAATCTGTGGACGGGCTTTCCAACCGCAGATATTGCAATACCAGTTCTACATATTGCTCAATCTTAAATAACTGTACGTTCATTTCTTCAGCTGTTTCGCTTTCTTCATCTTGAAGAATTAAACGGAGTGCCGCGATGGGTATCTTAATCTGATGAACCCATAGGGTATAGTAGTCAAGGACATTCTGTTCGTTCTGCTGGGCGATATTCTCCATTTCCTTTAGATTAAAACTCATTTGTTTCAGAAGATTATAATAATCCCTTTCCAGCAGACTCCCCGGGCGTGGCAGCTTCTCCACGGCTAAATGACTTTGCTTTCGGAAAAGAGCCATTTCCGTATGGCGGCTGTGGTATTTGAAAAAATCATAACTGCCCGCAATTCCCCCGAAAATGCAGCATAAAGCCACCCAAAGCCATGCCCTTTCCGTAGGAATTCGATAGAGGAAACCCAGAAAGAAGTTCAATGCTCCACAAATAATCCAAAGCAGTATACTTTTTTTGCGGTCATATAAATAAGAAACAAATATCTTCATAGTTCAACCCTCAATTAGATACCCTTCACCCTTTTTGGTACAAATATAATCCGCAAGCCCAATCTGTTCCAACTTTTTTCTCAACCGGTTTATATTCGTATACAAGGCGCTGTCATCTAAGAAATTTTCCGTTTCCCATAGGCTCATCATCAATTTGTCCCGTTTTACAATTTTCCCTTTATTATCCATGAGTTTTTGAAGAATCCGGGCTTCATTCTTTGTTAACTCCTGTTTTTGCCCGTCATAGGTTATGGTTGTATTGCTCAGATTGAAGATTAGGCCGTCGTGTTCCATCAGGCTGCCGCTGTCCCCAAAATCATAGGTTCGGCGCAGCATGGCCTGTACCTTTGCCATAAGCACCTGAAAGTCAAAGGGCTTTGTAATATAATCATCACCGCCCATATCGACAGCCCGGACAATATTCATATTATCCGATGCAGAAGATACAAAGATGATAGGGACCTTTGACATTTTCCGTATTTCCCCGCACCAGTAATATCCACTGAAGCAAGGAAGCGAAACGTCCATAAGTATTAGTTGCGGGTCAAAGGCTATAAATTCAGAAAGCACTTTCCGAAAATCCTGAACGCTAGCTCCCTCATATCCCCATTTCTCTAAATGCTGCTTGATTTTTTCGGCAATTACCGAATCGTCCTCTATTATAAAGATGACGTAAAATAGTTTGTGTAGAAAGAAATGGAGGGGGAGTACTTCCCCCAAAGACAAAGGTAGGGTATCCTCGGAATTGACGAGATTCCATGAGAGAGGATAACCCTACCATGAAAAGTATACCTAATTCAGAGGTCGCCGATCAACTAGCAAATGCTGTACTGATGTTCGTGAAAGACAAGATCGAGTTCATCATGAAAGAGGAAATCTCCAGTTTCCTCCATATCGAGCAACCCGACATCCCGAACACCCGGAACGGATATTACCCTCGAACGCTAGATACGCGATTTGGGAAAATCGAGAACCTGCGGGTGCCACGGGATCGCCAAGGCGCGTTCCAGACTCAAGTGTTTGAACCGTACCAGCGACGTGATGGATGGCTGGAAGAGGCGGTAATCCGGATGTACAAAGGCGGCATGAGTACGCGAGAAGTGGCCGGCTTCATCGAGCAAGTCATCGGGACGCACTACTCGCCAACCACGATCAGCAATATCACCCAAACGGTCCTGGAAGACGTCCAAACGTGGCAGGCGCGTCCCTTGAAGAAGCGCTACTCCGTCGTGTATTTGGACGGCCTGTACTTCAGCCTGCGGCGCGATTCCGTCGCCAAGGAGGTCATTTACGTGGCGATGGGCATCGACGAGGACGGATATCGGCAAATTCTCGGTTTCTACGTCGGCGGAATCGAGAGCGCCCACGGGTGGAAAGAGCTGCTGCAGGGCCTGCGTCGCCGTGGGGCGACCGAAGTCTTGTTGGGCGTGTTCGACGGCCTTACCGGCCTG
>JARBTU010000100.1 GCA_029240015.1 Oscillospiraceae bacterium
TTTGATTATCCACAATCTAAAAACGAGTTAAACCGTTTTGAAGTTTTTCTTAACAGGAAGTGGTATAAAACAGAGAACGTAAAGTTCTGGGAGGAAGAAAAAAAGAAAAAGGCGAAAGTCCTTATAACTGATTTTGTTCCTGGAAAACAAAATGAGATTAAGGTAGCTGCATATGATATATACAGTAATAAATCCGCATATATACAAACTACGTTTACTGCAAACCAGAAAAATGGATTTTGTACTATTGGAGAAAATATATATTATGTGGATCCCAAAACCAATGCGATTTCAAAACTAATGACAACAATAAGCGGAAAGAAATACTATTTTAATTCCAAGGGGATACTGCAAAAAGACTGGATTAAGTATGAGGGAAAATGGTATTATGCAACATCAAACGGTGCATTGCAGAAAGATTGGGTAAGTGTTGACGGACAATGGTACTACTTTAATGACTCCTGCATAATGCAGACAGGATGGATTACCGTATCCGGAAAAAGGTATTTGCTTAGCGGGTCAGGGCAGATGAAGACCGGATGGCAGACGATAGACGGGAAAAAATACTGGCTTTCCGATACTGGAGAAGCAAAAGTTGGTTGGGTAGATTACGAAAAAAATAAACTTTACTTTGATTCAAAAGGCGTAATGCAGACACAATGGATCAAGATAAATAACAAATGGTATTATTTTGACAAATCAACAGGATATATGAAGACAGGGAAGCTTCAAATCAATAAAAAGATATATTATTTGGATCCTGTGACAGGAATAATGCTGACTGAGTGGCAAACGATGGACGGAAAACTTTATTTCTTTAACAAAGTAGGTGAATTAACCACAGGATTTGTTACGGACATAAAAGGAGATACTTATTATCTTGATGGTGAAAGCGAGAAACTGACTGGATGGAACGACATCTTAGATAAAACCTATTTTTTTGATGACAGCGGAAAAATGAAAAAAGGGTGGCTGGAAACTGATGTTGGCCGGCAGTATTTTATGCAAGACGGAACATTGGCGAAAAGTTGGGCGAAAGACAAAAATAAGTGGTACTTCTTTGATGGTGATGGGTTCTTAGTAACTGGTTGGGTCAAAGATAAAGGCAAATGGTACTACCTGAACAAAGACGGTTCTATGAGAATCGACTGGTTTAAAGAAAAGGGAAAATGGTATTATCTAAATACCAATGGCTCCATGAAATCTGCGATGTGGTTCAAAGAAAAAGGTAAATGGTATTATTTAAACAAAGACGGTTCTATGAAAATTGGTTGGTTTAAAGAAAAGGGTAAGAGATATTACTTCAATACTTCTGGAGTTATGGTGACGGGATCCAAGAAGATAAGCGGAAAATCGTATAGCTTCAGAAAAGACGGCTCATTAAAATGACCAATATTCTGAGACAGCATAAAAATAATAAACACCTCCATCATTTATTTTGATGGAGGTGTTTATTATGCAATAAAATCATAGCCAATTTCAAAAGCTTGTTTATTGGTTTTTACAAGCTGTTGTCTTGAGGAAGGAACAGCCTGCTCAATCGCTTCGTAAAAAATTTCTTTTTCAAACATTTTGGTGGCTTTGGCAAGTGTGCCAAGGAGAATGATATTCCCAAGTTTGGAAAGTCCGTTTTCGTTGGCAAGCTGACTTGCGGGAACATAAAAGTCCTGAATATCTTGTCGTTCAGCTTTTTTGTCAATAAGGGAACTATCTACCAAAACGACAGAATTTTTGCTTGCGGAACCGATGAACTTATCAAAAGAAGGACGGTTCATTACAATAAGGATATCGGGTTTTGTCACAAGAGGGTCACCAATTTCTTGATCAGAAATACAAACCGAACAGTTTGCGGTTCCACCTCGCATTTCAGGCCCGTAAGACGGAAGCCAGGAAACGTTTTTGTCTTGGATTAAAGCCGCTCCTGCAATTACTTTTCCTAGAAACAGAATGCCTTGACCGCCAAATCCTGCAATAATAATGTTGTGCTCCATGCTAAAAAACACCCTCTTCCGATTTATCTTTAAAAACACCGAGCGGATAAAAAGGAACCATGTTTTCCTCTACCCAGTCGAGGGAATCAGCAGGAGTCATGCCCCAGTTGGTAGGGCAGGTCGAAAGAATTTCTATCATTGAAAAGCCCTTTTTCTCAATCTGTACCTTAAAGGCGTTCTTGATTGCTTTTTTTGCCGCCATCACATGTTTAGGAGTGTGTGTGGAAACACGCTCAATATAAGCCGCACCGTCCAGTGTGGCAATCATTTCACACATTTTAATAGGAAACCCTGCCTGAGATACATCACGGCCTTTTGGTGTGGTCTGTGTAATTTGATTTGGAAGCGTGGTCGGAGCCATTTGACCGCCCGTCATCCCGTAAATAGCATTATTAATAAAAATCAGCGTAATGTTCTCACCGCGTGCGGCAGCGTGGACGGTTTCGGCCGTTCCGATTGCAGCTAAATCGCCATCTCCCTGATAGGTGAATACGACCGATTCGGGTGGCAGCGCCCGTTTGACTCCTGTGGCAACTGCGGGTGCTCTTCCATGCGGAGCTTGAATGCAATCGCAGTTAAAATAATCGTAAGCCATTACTGCACAGCCAACGGGAACAATGCCGATGGCTTTTCCCAAAACACCCAGTTCTACAAGCGTTTCGGCAACAAGTCTATGAATAATTCCATGCGTACAGCCGGGGCAGTAATGCATGGGAGCGTCTGTAAGTCCTATTGTTTTTTTGAATTCCGGCACTATTTTTCCTCCTCATTCAATTGTTCAATCTTGTGGAGAATATCTTCGGGACGAGGGGTGTTTCCTCCTGTTCTTCCATAAAAGCTTACAGGGCGAACGCCTTCCACTGCGAGCCGTACATCTTCCACCATTTGTCCCATGCTCATCTCCACACACAAAAAGCTTTTTGCTGTTTTGCATAGCTCTTTGATTGCCTGGGTTGGAAAAGGCCAAAGAGTGATAGGGCGAAGTATGCCGACTTTGATTCCCTTCTCTCTCGCCGTATTGATAACCGATTTGGAGATACGTGAAGATGCGCCATAAGCGACAACGATGATATCAGCATCTTCTGTAAGATATTTTTCAAATAATACTTCGTTTTGTGCAATAACATCATAACGCTGATATCTTTCTATCACCGTTTTTTCCAATTCATCGGGGGTTAAGTAAAGAGAATTCACGATATTCGGGGCACGCTTGTTATCATGACCGCTTGTTGCCCACCCTTTGTCTGGTTGGTCTGTTGATTCCTCCTCAGAGAAGCTGACAGGCTCCATCATCTGTCCCATAATACCATCCGCAAGAATCAGAGAGGGAACACGATATTTATCCGAAAGATCAAACGCAGTTTTGATTAAATCGGCAATTTCCTGAACACTTGACGGAGCGAAAACCATCAGATGGAAATCTCCGTGTCCGAGGCCTTTTGTAGCTTGAAAATAATCCGCTTGTGACGGCTGAATTCCGCCAAGACCAGGACCTGCACGTTGAACGTTGATAATAACGCAAGGAAGGTCGGAGGCAGCAATATAGGAGATCCCTTCGCTTTTTAGACTGATTCCGGGAGACGAGGAGGAGGTCATCACTCTGCGTCCTGCGGATGCAGCACCTAAAACCATATTAATAGCGGAAACCTCGCTTTCAGCCTGCAAATAAACGCCTCCGATTTCCGGTAGCCTTTTTGACATATAAGCGGCAACCTCTGTCTGCGGCGTAATAGGATAGCCAAAAAACATCGTACATCCGGAGCGAATCGCTGCTTCAGCGATTACTTCGTTCCCTTTCATTAAAAACTTCTTACTCATAAAACCTCCAGCAGCAACTATTTCTTAGTCTCTTTTTTATTGTCCATTTCTATTTCGATGACGCAGTCAGGGCACATCAGTGCACAGAAACCGCATCCAATACAATCTTCGGGAGAAACCACACAACAAGGAGTGTATCCTTTATCATTCAGGTGACCGGAAGACAGTTCTAATACTTTCTTAGGACATACTTTTACACAAAGACCGCAGCCTTTGCATTTCTTTGAAAAAATTTTCACATGTGGCATGTTGAAAGCTCCTTGCTTTACAAATTTAAAAATTGCTTTTTTCCCATACGGGATTTACAAAGATGTCGACAGGGAAAATATCTTGAGAATTGCATTTAGATACAATATCTTTTTTGACACAAGTAAAAGCGATGGCAAGATGAGACAGGGAAGACATTTCTTGGGCATATTGATCCGAGAGGGCAATGTCCTCAAAACTTGTCTCTTTACCGATATTTGTATTATTAACAAGATGGGTAGCTTTTAATAAAGAACGATTTTCAATCTCTTTTAAGATTTGAAAAGTCTTATCAGCCGACGAAGAAAGATATCGGTTTTCGTTTATAACAAAAAACATTTGATACCCTCTTGCACGAATATCGGGAGCATACCTGGCAAGTGCGACCGCACCCGCATCATCCCCGCCGACATCAATCACAATGTTTTTTTCGATATCCCTAATAGCATAATCTATTTTTGGAGATAATGCAACTGTTTCGACGTTTGTGCGTGCGTAAACTGGACTAATTAACTCTATGTTCATATTCTCAAAGACATCCGCATGGTCGGATGTGCGAAAATATGGATTGACAATATCTAAATCTATTATAGTCACTTTTTCTCCTTTTGAGGCAAGAAAAAGCGCATAATTTATCGCAGTGTTTGTTTTCCCACTTCCGTAATGACCGGTGAAAATAGAAATATCATTTGAGCTCGATAACAAGACAACAACTCCTATCAAAAATAGTGAAACGACCGTTATTGTTGAAATAACGGTCGTTAATATCTATTCAAATTACGTGCTGGTTTAGACGACAGCCGTCCTGATTTTCAGCCTCAGCTTATCAGCAATCATCGCAATAAATTCGGAATTCGTTGGCTTCCCTCTCCCGTTGTGAATGGTATAGCCGAAATAAGAGTTTAGTGTATCAATGTCACCCCGATCCCAAGCGACTTCAATCGCGTGCCTGATTGCACGTTCAACTCTTGAAGAAGTGGTTGCAAATTTTTTGGCGACCGTCGGATAAAGCTGTTTGGTCACAGAATTTATCATTTCGCGGTCATTGATGGATAACATGATGGACTCTCTTAGATAATGATACCCCTTAATGTGCGCAGGAACGCCAATTTGATGAATAACCTCTGTTACCAAAAGTTCCAAGTCAAAAGCATTTGAATTTGTGCCAATCTCTGGACCTTTCGGAATTACATCTTTTGATACGAATCCGGTTAGACTAAGAATACGTTCCGCAAGCATGTCTGAATCAAATGGCTGTAAAGCAATATAAGCGGCGCCTTTCTCCATTACTTGACTTTGAATAAACTTGTTGTCAAATTCTGTAGAGATTATAAATGTCGGGGTTTTGATTGGACTCTTTCTTACAGTGTCCATAACTCCGACTGCATCCATGTGTGCCATGTATGCGTCCATAAGAACCACATCGGGATGCTCCTGCTTAATTGCCTCAAACACCTTAATACCGTCTTTAGGGCAGTTGAGGACATTGAAGCCATAAGTTTTAAATGTTGCGGCGCAAGGAAGTCCATACTCTTTCGTATCATCTCCAATAAGAACTTTAATTTTGTTGATCATGTTGATACCTCCAAATTTGTTTCCCTTTACCACATAATGAAATGTTAACATATTTTGTAATAATTAGCAATACTTTTTGACTTTTTAATGCAATTTTATATATTTCAACGAAATATATGTTCTTTATTTATATAAAAGTTCTTCTTTAAAAGAACAAATGGTCGAAAAATAGAGGATTTATTCTATTTTATCACGAAAACAAAGAAAATGCAAAGCTATGAAGCAATTTTTTTATAATAAGTTTTTACAGCTTTCGAGTGGTTGTACATGTTTTCTATGAAAATTCCATATCCTTTTGTCGGATCGTTTATAAAAACATGGGTAACAGCACCGACTAAAACACCGTTTTGCATAATTGGACTACCGCTCATTCCTTGGACGATACCGCCTGTCTTTTGTAATAATTCAGGATCGGTTATTTTGATTACCATATTTTTTGTCATAGAATTATCATTGAGATTAACTTTTTCAATATTAATTTTATATTCTTGCGGAGTGTTGCCTGAAACAGTTGTAAAAATGGTTGCTTTTCCCGTTTTGACTTCCTGCTTCATCGCAATTGGAATTGCTGAATGGTTGCTCGGATTTTGATACAGGACTCCAAAAACGCCGGTTTCATTATTAACGGCAATGGAACCAGAGTCTTTGTTGGAAGAAAAACTGCCTTTGAGTTCTCCCGGTGAACCACTTGAGCCTCTCGTAACACCGTTTATATTTACGTCAACCACTTCACCTGACATTATCGGCATCACTTGTCCGGTATCCACATCACAAACAGCATGTCCCAATCCCCCAAATACAGAATTTTCAGGATTGTAAAAGGTAACGGTTCCGATTCCTGCAGAACTGTCTCTAACCCACAAACCGATTTTAAAGGTATTATCTGTTAC
>JARBTU010000101.1 GCA_029240015.1 Oscillospiraceae bacterium
GGAACTGGACGGTGAATGCGGGTGTATTTTTATATTTTACACCTTCACAAGTCCCGTCGTTTGCATTCTTGTGGCTCACTACACCGATTTTTTCGTCTATCGATTCACCCACTACAGCGTATCCGTGGTTTTGGCTGGTTACAAATGTTCTGTCCAAGTCAATATCAACTACGGGTTGGTTTGCACCGCGGTGACCATATTTAAGCTTTTCGGTCTTTCCGCCGTTTGCAAGTGCCATAAGCTGGTGTCCTAAGCAAATCCCGAAAATAGGGATGTTCAAAGCCATAATATCTTTTAGGTTATGAATCACTTCCACATTTTCCGCAGGATCGCCTGGGCCATTAGAAAGCATGATACCGTCGGGAGAGAGTTCTTTGATCTTTTCGGCAGTTGTGTTATAAGGAACAACCGTTACATCACATCCACGTGACAGAAGTTCACGCTCGATGTTATGCTTGTATCCAAAGTCATACAAAGCAACATGATATTTAGGCTGTTTGGCTTTCGTGTTTTTCATTTGTGTACACGATACAGACTTTACTGCGT
Organism: Oscillospiraceae bacterium; assembly: GCA_029240015.1. Lineage (GTDB taxonomy): Bacteria > Bacillota > Clostridia > Oscillospirales > Ruminococcaceae > JARBTU01. Next base: position 547 of record JARBTU010000101.1, read on the forward strand.
CTTTAATAGAAAAATCAGCTATTTTCCGGAGCATATCCTGTTTGTCGGTAATTTCTTCGGTGGTAATCACACCGTTCATTACACCGTATTCACGGATGGTGCGGGTTAAACGTCTGGTATCTATTCCATAAATCCCGATGACGCCTTGTGCTTTCAAGAAGTCATCCAGTGTATATTTCATACGGAAGTTGGAAGGAACTTCACAATGTTCCCGAACGATATAGCCGCTTAAAAAGCATTTATCACTTTCCAAGTCGCTGTCGTTCGTTCCATAGTTTCCAACCAACGGAAAGGTTTGTGTAACAATCTGACCGTAATAGCTGGGGTCGGTCAGTGTTTCCTGATAGCCTGTCATGCCGGTTGCAAAAACAATCTCACCGATGGTTGTTCCGCAAGCGCCCATGCTGCAGCCTTTAAAAATCTGTCCGTCTGCCAACATTAAAAAAGCAGGTTTGCTTTGTTTTTGTATCATTCTTTTACCTCCTGTCACGTTATAGCTTTATTTCACCGATATGCTGCATGATATCCTTCTTCATACGCAAGGCTTCTCTTCTTGCAGCATCCGCAAAGTCTTTTTCATCACATTTTTCCGCTTGATAGGCACACATGATTCCTCTTGAGGAATTCACGATACCGCCAAGCCCGTTTTCATCAAAAGCGTAGGACACGTCTTTTGAACCTCCGCCTTGTGCACCGTATCCGGGAACAAGAAAGAAAGTGTGCGGCATCTGTCTTCGAAGCTCCTGCAGTTGAGCGGGATAAGTTGCACCAACCACCGCGCCGACACTGCTGTATCCATATTCGCCCGTGAGTTCTTTTCCCCAGTTCTCACACATTTCTCCCATGTGATGATAAACGGGTTTCCCTTCAATCAGTTTATCCTGGAGTTCTCCGGACGATGGGTTTGAAGTTTTAACTAGAACAAAAATTCCTTTATCATATTTCTGGCATGTTTTGATTAAAGGAGCAATTCCGTCTGTTCCTAAGTAGCCGTTTACAGTCAGTGCGTCTCCGAGGAAAGGAGCGATGTTTTCTCCGTTGACCTGTACTTCTCCAAGATGCCCGATTGCGTAGGCTTCCATCGTTGTTCCGATGTCATTTCGTTTTCCATCGGTGATGACGAACATCCCTTTTTGTTTGGCGTATTCCATCGTTTCATAAAGCGCTTTTACGCCTTGATAGCCGTACATTTCGTAATAAGCACACTGCGGTTTGACTGCGGGAACGATGTCATGGAGCGCATCAATAAGCCCTTTGTTAAATTCTAAAATAGCTTGAGCGGCTGCTTCCAACGTGTTTCCGTGTTCTTTAAAAGCGTTGGTCTTGATATATTCAGGAATAAAATCAAGTTTAGGATCCAAACCTGCTACGGTCGGATTTTGTGTTTCGTTTATTTTCTCAATGAGTCGGTCAAGCGACATGATGAATCTTCCTTTCAAAACGATGTATGATAAAAGCTAGTCGGCGTGTTGGAATACGATTTCACCGCCAAGCAAGGTATAAATGACTTTTCCTTTTAATGTTTTTCCTTTAAAAGCGCTGTTTCTGGACTTTGAATGGAATCTTTTGGGGTCAACTGTCCAAAATTTATTGCAGTCTATAATAGCGATATCCGCTTTGCTTCCAATTTTTAATGTACCGCCTTCAATTCCTAAGATTCTCGCCGGATTTACAGACATCAGCTCAATAAGTTTTTCAAGAGAGATGATATTTTTATCGACGAGTTCTGTTAAGCATACGGCAAGGGATGTCTCAAGTCCAACGATACCGTTTGGCGCCTTGGAAAAATCGGACTTTTCTTCTGGGGAGTGAGGAGCATGGTCGGTCACAATACAGTCGAAAGTTCCGTCCGCAATCCCTTTTAAAACGGCTTTTGTATCAAGATACTCTCTAAGAGGCGGGTTCATTCTATAGTCAGCATCTTTTTTTAAGAGCTCGTTGTGGGTCAGACAAAAATAGTGTGGACAAGTTTCTGCCGTCACCTTGATTCCGCGCAGTTTTGCGTCATGAATCATCTCGGTGGAACCTTTGGTGCTGACATGGGCAATGTGTATGGCTGTATTGGTTGCCTGTGCAAGCGCGATCTCTCTTGCGGTAATGGAATCTTCCGAGCTTCGGTGCATTCCTGAAACACCAAGCTTTTTGGAGATTTCTCCTTCATGCATGATGCCATTTTGGATAATATCCATATCCTCACAGTGGGAGATAACGGGGATGTTTGCTTTAAATGCTTTCTCAAGGGCCTGCTGCATCATATAGGCGTTTTTGACAGGTTTTCCGTCGTCACTTACCGCTATAGCACCGCAATTCTTAAGTGCTTCAAAATCTGTGAGATTTTCTCCGCTTAAGTCGTGCGAGATACTTGCCACGGGATAAACTCTTGCCTTTGCGGATTCCGCCTTATCAAGGATATATTTAATGACTTCGGGACTGTCTGTGGTGGGATGGGTATTTGGCATTGCTGCAACAGAAGTTACTCCGCCTGCCGCTGCCGCTTCACATCCCGATAAGATGTCTTCTTTATAAGTGAATCCCGGATCGCGCAGGTGGACGTGCATATCAACCAGCCCGGGGGAGACAACCAATCCGCTTGCATCAATGGTGTGATCCGCTACAGAATCAGAAAGACTGCCAATTGCTGAAATCAATCCGTCAACAATCAGAATGTCAGCGGTTTGGTTGATGTTTTGCGAAGGGTCGATGACAAGACCGTTTTTAATAAGTGTCGAAGCCATTCGTTTTATCCTCCGTTATTATAAAATAGCCACTTTATCCATACCGTCACGTTCACTAACATATACGCGAACCTGTTCGTCACGGGAGGTTGGAAGGTTTTTTCCAATAAAATCGGCACGAATCGGAAGTTCACGGTGACCGCGGTCAATCAAAACTGCAAGTTGGATGTTTTGCGGGCGGCCTTTTTCCATCAAAGAGTCGATAGCAGCTCTTACGGTTCTTCCTGTGTACATAACATCATCAACAAGAACAATTTTTTTGTTGCTGATTTGGAAATCAAGTTCGGTTTTATCTTGATAATCAGGGTTGGCTTGAATATCATCCCGCCATTCGGTGATGTCGATAAACCCTGTTGGTATTTGTACTCCCTCAACTTCCTGAATTTTGGCTGCAATTCTTTTGGCAAGTTCTGCTCCGCGGGAAAGAATTCCGACGATGCAAAGATCATGGGTTCCTTTATTACGCTCAATAATTTCATAAGAAATTCTTGCGATGGCACGCTGCATGGCTTTTTCATCAAGAATCATTGCTTTTTCAGACATATTTTCACCTCAATACATAAAAATAGCGACCACACTGATATCAACTAACAGTTTGGTCGCTTTCGTACACTTATTCCTAGTGCTTTAAATTTGGGTATAAAGCACCTATTGGCATTGTAAAAGCTGACGGCCTTGCTAGTCTCACAGGACTAAATTAAAGGTTGTCGAATTTATTGATATTATAAACCATTGAAAAAGTTTTGTCTATAGAAAAATTGTAAAAAATAAAAGTTTTTATGCTAATCTTTCAGTAAAGCTTCAATTGTAAAGCGCGGGCGGTGTTTTACTTCTTTATATATTTTCCCGACATATTCACCGATTATACCCAGACAAAGAAGCTGAATTCCGCCGATCATCCATATAGAGCAAACAATCGTTGTCCAACCTGCGACAGCGAAGCCGAAAATTTTGATAACGATAAAGTAGATCAACACCAAAATGCTCGCTAAAAAAATAATTGCGCCAAGGCTTAATACCATTCGTATCGGCTTGACTGAAAAAGATGTGATCCCGTCAAATGCGAAACTGAGCATTTTTTTGAGCGGGTACTTTGACTCTCCTGCAAATCTTTCGTGCCGTTCGTACTCCACAACGCCCGATTTAAAGCCAACTAGCGGAACGATTCCACGCAAGAACAGGTTAATTTCTTCGAATTCAGCGAAAGCCTCAAGTGCTCTCTTACTCATCAGACGGTAATCCGCATGGTTATAAACGATGTCAACACCCAGCACTTTCATTAATTTATAAAATGAAAGTGCGGAGGTTCTTTTAAAAAAGCTGTCTGTCTTTCTGGAACTTCTTACACCATAAACGATCTCACAGCCATTTTGGTATTGCTCAATAAATCGGTCGATTGCATCAATATCATCCTGAAGGTCTGCATCAAGAGAGATACAGATGTCACACAAATCTTTTGCAGTCAAAAGCCCTGCTAAAAGCGCGTTTTGGTGCCCTCGGTTTCTTGAAAGCTTCAACCCTACAATTTGGCTGTTTTGTTCATGAAGCTCCGAAATAATGTTCCAAGTGTTGTCGCGGCTTCCATCGTCAACAAACATAATTCTGCTTTGGGCGTCAACTATTTTTCGCTCAATAAGGCTGTTTAGTTTCTGAGTTAATCTTGAATATGTTTCGTGTAAAACTTCCTGTTCATTATAACAAGGAACTACGAGGTATAGGATGCTCATTGCTCTGCCTCCTCGTTGTTTTGGTTTTCCAAAGATTCAGGTTCATCAGGGGCTATTGGCTCAGGTGGCTCCTCAGATGGTACCTGTTGGTTGGATGCAACCGCAACATGGTCACATTTTGAAACAATATTGTCGATGTAAGCGTCTTTGGCAAGAATTTTTTCAAAACTGTCAACAAATACCGTGTGTTTATTAGGCGAAATGTCATTCTCTTTTGGTTGTTTTTTGCGAAGATAAGACATAAATATCATATAGCCTGCAAGAAATAAAAGAGCAACGAATGTCAGCAATAAGCCATCAAAAAGACCTGGAGTAGTGTAAGTGAATTCGATTTTGCTGTCTCCGACAGGAACTTTTACAGCCATAAAACCAACATTAACTTTTTCTACCGCTACTTTGTTTCCGTTAACGGTTGCGGACCAACCTTTGTCATAAGGCACGCTGAAGAATACAAGCTCTTCAGTTTTGGTGTTGATTTTTGCAGTGAAGCCATGGTTATCCGTAACAAATGAATAGCAAGCGTTTTTAGCACGTTCTTTGCAAGCGGCTTCATATTCACTGTCCGTTGCAATCGGAAGATTTTCTGAATCAAGTTCCGTCAGAATGTTCCCATACTTTTGGATTTGTTTGCTCGAAAGAAGCATTCCTTCTAACAGCAATCGGTCACGGTTGCTTTCATTAAAATCGTTAAATGTCTTTGAGGTTATATAGTGGTCATAGGTGAAGCCCATAGGGATAAAGTTTATGTTTTCCTGAATGTTAAATCCGTTTTCTGCTTTTATTTTTTGGAATCCGGGAATATACGGTGGGGGGATTTTGCTGGTATCATACAACAAGTATTTTACCGAGGTCAGTCCGCGAAGACCATAAAACTGTATGTCTGGGCGTGAGCCTACTCCGCGCTCCACGCCGATAGAAGGATAAAACTTCATAACAGAGGCAGGGACAACACTGTGGAAAGCCTGAATCGTCGGTTTGTTCCAAAACATCGGGTAATTGTCCATCCCGTCATAAACATCTACACGGTAAAATTCATCTTTAATGTCTGGAAGATGAATGTTTTCCCGTCCTTTGATTCCCATATTCACGACTTGATTATAGGAGTACGAGTGGCTTTTCCCTGTACCGATAAACATAGCGGCATATACAAAGGTGATTACACAGACTCCCGCAACTGAGAAAGTAAAAAATAGTTTTTTATTTTTTACATACTTAATTAAGCAGAAAGTGCCAATGAGACAAGCAACGGAGATAGCGACATATCCCCAAAAGCGTTCTGGAAACTCCGGTAGTTTGAAAAATATAAGTTTTCCGTTTTCTTTTTTCGGCATGATTCCAATAACGGTAAATATGGCAACAAAAATTGCTGTCCATTTCAAACCATGCATCAGGTTTGGACTGTCGTTTTCAAGGGAAATGACAGTTGCCAAAGCCATCATAAGGATGCCCATATAGAACCATCGCGCGTAATAAGCCGA
>JARBTU010000102.1 GCA_029240015.1 Oscillospiraceae bacterium
CGGAGGCTCGGTAGGTGTATGGGCTTGGTTAAGTTTTATAACAACAAGATTAATGATAGGGGAAGAAACCTCAACGGCGCCATATGCGGCGGCCCCCCCTAAAAGACCAATTAAGATGCTTAAGACTACAGCAAATTTTTTAATTTTTTGTGTTTTAATAAGTTTTAAATAAAGCCCCATCATTAAAGTGATCGCAATAAAAGCAATTAAAGCAAGCTGTGCGCCGCGGGACTTGGTTAACCCTAATACGACGTACTGGATTATAATGTTAATAATAAAAAAGATTCTGAAGAAAAGCTTTTTATAATGTTTTAAGAATAGTTCCATTAAAGAAAAAGCTATCGAAATCACAGACATAATGCCGCAAGTGTTCGGGTTCCCGTTTATCCCCCAAAGCCGCCCGTCAAAGGTGCCGATTGAGTCAGTGGTTCCCCAAATGGAATGGTATTGAAAGCTGATATTTCCGAAGAATATAATGATTGAAAAAATACCAGTCAAAAATGAAAAGCAGATAAACACCGTATTAATAAACTTCATTTGGGAACTAGTTGTGGTTGGAGAGCCCTTTTCTTCGTAAGAATAAAGAATGAAATAGTTAATAATACAATACCCCATGACAACGATGTTAGCAAAAAGATTATGCTTATAGTTAACAATGACGGTTATAGCATAAAAAGCCATAAAAAGCCAGAGTAACAAATGAACTTTGTTTTTAAAGAGTCTCTTTTTCGTAAAAAAGTCCTTTATTAAAATAATAATGCCCCAAATTAAAAAAACCTTGTTTGCTTCTTCGGTTACAGGCTTAATAAACGGCAGGGTGTTGATGAGAACAAGAAACAGCAGAGTATATTTGTAAATCGTTGTTGAAAGAAAGGAATCAAAAAAGTTCTTTAAAGTTTTTGTCACAAGTAAAATCCCCTTGTAAAGTCAAATTATAGATTAAACTCAATTAGCGTACTAATTCTAGCATATTTTAAAAATATTTGCAACAAGAATAGACATTATTTGCATAATATGGTGTGCAGAACATTTTTTCTTTACACAAAAAATGTTTTATGCTACTATTATTTGTACAACTTTTTTGTCGTGCTACTATGAAACTATTGTTAAAACAAAGAAAAAGGAGACTTTTCTTATGAATCAGTCTGATCCGAAACTCAGCATCATCGTACCTGTTTATAACGCAGAATCGTTTATCGAGTCTTGTATAGAATGTATTGAAAGCCAGACCTTCAGCGATTATGAAGTGTTGTTTATAGATGACGGCTCGACCGATCGGTCCTTTTCTCTATTGCAGGAGCAGGCAGAAAAAGACGAGCGTATCAAAGTTTTCTCCAAGTCAAACAAAGGAGTCTCTAACACGCGGAATTTCGGGCTTGATATAGCAAAGGGTGAATACATCTATTTTTTGGACTGTGATGATTCCATGGAAAAAGATATGATGTCTTCCATGATAGGGTTATGTGAGCAGTATGATGCAGACATAGCTTTTTGCGGTTATGATAAGGATTTTTTAGAGAACGGACAAAAAGTCAAAACAAAGGCTTATTCCTGCGATTTCATGGTTGCGAACTCCGCAGAAGAATTTGGCCCGATCCTTCCCGTCTTGCTCAAAAATTTTCTGACTGGATTAGTGGGCAGCAAGTTGTTCAGAAAAAGCTTTATCGCCGATTTAAGATTCAGAGAGGACATGCACTCGGCGGAAGATATTGTTTTTAACTTTACCCTGTTTGATAAGATTAACAAAGCGGTTGTGACCGATCAAAGATATTTTCATTATGTCCAAAGAAGTACGAATACAGTCGGACTTTCTAAAAAATTTAACAAAGATCGTTATCAATACACTGAATTAATGTTTGAGAAAGTGATTGAATCGTTTCGAAAATTAGGCGTTTTTGAGACAAGCCGCCAAGTCGCTTATGATTTTTTTGTGACCCACATGGTGCTTTATTTCGATATTGTCTTGGATAAGCACAATAATCTTTCTTTTGGGGAAAGATTATTTGAGATCAAAAAGGTACTTAAATCCCCGCTGACGAAGAAGATACTTGAAGATTATCAGCCAACCGATAAGAAAAGAATGCTGATTACAAAGATATTTAAAACAAAAAATGCATTTATGAATTATTTATTTTTCAAAGTGAGATAAATAAAAAAAGTTCGGGACTTCCCGAGCTTTTTTTATTATTGTAAAACTATAAATTTTAATCAATCCGCATGGAAATATCAAAGCAGTTCACTGAATGAGTCAGTGCGCCAAGGGAGATAATATCCACACCGGTAAGGGCAACATCGCGTATGTTATCCAGTGTCACGTTGCCGGATGCTTCAAGCTTTGCTCTTCCCGCAGTCATCTCTACAGCCTTTTTCATAGTGGCATAGTCCATGTTGTCCAGCATGATAACATCGGCGCCCGCCGTCAAAGCCTCACCTAGCTCAATCAGATTGCGGGTTTCCACTTCAATTTTAACCATATGCCCTGTTTTTTCTCTCAAAGCCTTTACGGCATTGATCAGGTTTCCGTAAGCATCGATGTGGTTGTCTTTCAGCATTGCGGCATCGCTTAAATTGAAGCGATGATTTCTTCCCCCGCCCACAACGACTGCGTATTTTTGCAGTGCTCTGAGCCCCGGTAGGGTCTTTCTTGTTTCAGCAATGGCAGCGTTTGTCCCGGCAACCAGTTCCACACATTTGTGTGTGGCGGTTGCGATCCCTGACATGTGCTGAATCAAATTAAGAGCCGTTCGCTCCCCTTTTAAAAGAGTTGCAGTCTTTCCTTTAATTCTGGCGATAATGTCACCTTTTATAATAGTGTCGCCGTCTTTTTTAAATACTTCGAATTCCGTTTTGTCGTCAAGAAGAGTGAAAACTCTGAGAGCGACATCGATTCCCGCCAGGATGCCTTCGTCTTTGGAAACAAAGCGCGCACAGGAGGTTGCGTCATCCTCTATTAAATAGTCTGTGGTTACGTCAATATAGTTGATGTCTTCTGTAATGGCTCTTTTGATTAAATCGTCTATATAGAATTGGGGTAAGTTCATGGGTAATCCTCCGGTTTATATTACTTCTTCAAGAATAATTTTTGCAACGGTTGCAAGTGATCTTGCTTCGACATAATCAGCATTTATGATATAATCGCCGTCTTCAATCAATTTCTTGATTTCACAGATTCGCTCATATCCTTTGACAGCGGCTTGCCAGTCGGGCACTACAAAGTGGGAATGCTGCATGATGGAACGAATCTCTGTCCGCAATCCATGCGGGATATGCTCCGTGCTGATTTTATGTTCAAAACGAAACGGAAAGATATCCTGCATAGGAGAATCGAACCGACGGTTGATATCTTCCGCAACCTGATGGGAAAAAACAATCGCTTCAAGCAAAGAGTTGCTTGCCAGTCGGTTGTTCCCATGAACGCCGGTGTGGGAACATTCTCCTGCTGCATAAAGGCCGTCAATCGTCGTCCTTCCACTGGTATCCACATCGATTCCGCCCATTAAATAATGCTGGCAAGGGAAAATCGGAACCCTGTCTTTGGTCAGGTCAAACCCTTCAAGAAGAAGATTCTCATAAATCATAGGGAAACGGTTTTTCAGATATTCACTGTCTTTATGCGAAATATCAAGATAAAAATGCTCGCTCCCCGTCACTTTGGATTCAGCAATGATGGCCTTGGATACCACATCTCTCGGAGCCAGTTCCAAGCGATCGTCATATCGCGACATAAAGCGTTCTCCGTTGCAGTTCAAAAGATACGCGCCCTCTCCCCGAACCGCTTCAGAAATCAAAAAGCATTCCCTGGTTTTTTTGTTGGCAAAAGCCGTGGGATGAAATTGCACTAAACTGAGATTTTTGATTTTTGCACCGAGGTCGTAAGCAAGCGCGATTCCATCTCCTGTGGCAATGGCTGAGTTGGTGGTGTATTCGTATACTCTTCCGATGCCGCCCGTGCAAAGAACACAATAATGGGAACTGTAGGTTTCATGCTGCTCATCACGCAGGACGTCAACCGAAAATCCGCCCGTGGTATGTTTTAGGTCACAGACCAGAGCGTTGCCCAGCACCGTGATGTTAGGCTGTTGTTGGACGGCTAAAATAAGCTTGTCTACAATCTCTCTGCCTGTGCAGTCCTTATGGTGCAAAATCCGATGGCGGCTGTGTCCGCCCTCAAGGGTCAGATGGATATGCCCCTGCTCATCTTTGTCAAAATCGACGCCGAGGTCGATGAGTTTCTTTACGTCCGAAGGTCCTTTGGCTACTAATACTTTGAGCGATTTAGGGTCATTCTTAAACCCGCCCGCCACAAAAGTGTCATGCTCGTGAAGAGAGATGTCGTCGCTTGATTCGTCAAAGACAGCGGCGACTCCGCCTTGCGCAAGCGCGGAGTTGCTTAGGGTTAGTTCCCGCTTGCACAGCATTAAAATTTTTAAGTTCTGATCTAGATTCAACGCAGCATATAATCCGGCAACTCCACTGCCGATAATGATGACGTCATAATTATTTGGCACCCTTTATTCACCGTCCACATTCTTAAAACTGTCCCTGAAAGGCGTTTTAGATTAAATGGTTAAACTTATTTTATTATATCACATTTCAATAGAAAAAGCATAAAATTTTAACAACAAATTTGCCGTAACTTTTGTTTACTTTGTTTAAAGAATAGCCTATAATAAAAAAAGGGTTAATTTGAGAACAACATCAAATATATAACTTGAAAAAGCATACAATAAATATAACAAACAAAAATTTTGGAGGACAAAAATAAGAATGCAGATGTATGAAAATGCAAATGAAGAAATAAAAGCGGTCTTGGTGTCTGTAGACACAGGGGAATTTGACGTGCAACAATCTCTTGATGAGTTGGAAGAGCTGGCGCAAACGGCACAGGTGAGCACGCTTGCGAAAGTGACTCAAAAAAGAGAGTCTGTAGACACAGCAACCTGCATTGGTTCGGGGCGGCTGGAAGAAGTGGCAGGGTTCTGCGAAACAAATGGGGTCGGTTTGATTATTTTTGACCACGAGCTGACTGCTACCCAAACGAGAAATATAGAAGAAATAGCAAACGTTCGTGTTATTGACAGGACGACACTGATCCTTGATATCTTTGCTCAAAGAGCAAGATCAAAGGAAGGAAGGCTGCAAGTGGAACTTGCACAGCAGAGATACCGCCTTCCCCGTCTTGCGGGAATGGGTGTCGAACTATCACGTCTTGGAGCGGGAATCGGAACCAGAGGACCGGGAGAAACCAAGCTCGAAACCGACAAGAGGCATATCAGGAGAAGAATCAAGACATTGGAAGATGAGTTGGAGGAAATCGTTAAGCGGAGGGAGCTTATCAGACAGCGAAGAAAAAAAGACAATGTAACTTCGGTTGCAATTGTGGGATATACGAATGTCGGCAAGTCTACCCTGCTCAATGCGTTGACCGATGCGGGTGTTTTAGCAGAAAACAAACTTTTTGCGACGCTTGATCCCACAGCGAGAGCACTCGAACTTCCCGACGGACGCTCGGTTTTGTTGATTGACACCGTAGGGCTCATCAGGCGTCTTCCCCACCATCTGGTGGAAGCGTTTAAGTCTACGCTTGAAGAAGCGTCCAACGCCGATTTAATCCTCCATGTGTGTGATGTTTCTTCCGATGAAGTGAAAAGCCAAGTGGAGGTTACTGAGAATTTGCTGGACGAACTTGGCTGCAAAGGAATCCCAGTGGTGAGAGCGCTGAATAAGTGCGACATGATTTCTTACGGTCCTGATATTCAGCTGGACGACAGATCGGTTTTAATCAGCGCTAAGACAGGGTTCGGATTTGACGCGCTGTTATCCACCATTGCGAAAACATTGGCACCGACATCCAAGAGGCAAAAGTTGTTGCTTCCTTTTGACAAAGCGGGAATCATTGCAAAAATCCGCGTGGAGGGAAAAGTCTTTTCTGAAGAATATATGGAAAACGGTATACTGGTGGATGCGTTGGTTGACCATAAACTGCTGAGTTTAACAAGTGAATATGAATCTTAGTGCTTAAAAAAATAAAAACGTGATAGAATTTCTATCACGTTTTTTTATTATATGTTTATACTTATTTTGCTCCAAACAGTTTATCTATCGCATAACCTTTTCCAAACATGATGTCATATTGCAACAGGTTGTGTTTGGCGATATAATCTTTGGCTTCTGCGGAAATATCATAAGTTGGGGTTCCGTCTTTGTTTAAATAAAAACCTTGCGACGCGCCCCTGAAGGATTCTCTTTGCTGAAGCAAATAATCAAAATACAAAGGTTTCTGCAAGTTAAAAGTATCGTCTATTAGAGGGGTAAGCTGATACAAACTAATTTGGTCTACCTTTATTTGCTTTTGCTCCATGTTGTTCCATACTACGAAAGGCGTTGTGTAAAGTTTGGCATTGTTAGCCACACTTTCATCAGGGTCGCCGGTATATCCCCCTGCCACATAGGATTTATTAATATTCCCA
>JARBTU010000103.1 GCA_029240015.1 Oscillospiraceae bacterium
TGCCTTGTTTCACGTTCTCCAAAATTTTGTCCGCAATAAACTGAGATTCGCCAAGCTCATCAACAGCGCGATAAACGGATATCTTTTCGCCCTCATCGTTATCGGTCCAAAGATTTTTTCCTTTTCGCTCAAGGTTATTTTTGATGACCCCATTCGCCGCGTCCAAAATGGTTTGGGTGGAACGATAATTTTGCTCCAGCCTAACCACAACCGCATCATCAAACTGGTTTTCAAAGCTCATGATGTTTTCGATTGTCGCTCCTCTGAAACGGTAGATACTTTGGTCATCATCCCCCACCACACAAAGGTTCTGGTGCTTTTGTGACAAAAGGCTGACCAGTTTATATTGAGCGTGGTTGGTGTCCTGATATTCGTCTACCAAAACATATCGATAACGATTTTGATAATATTCAAGCACCTCAGGGAACTGCTCAAATATCTTTACTGTCAAACAGATGATATCATCAAAATCAACCGCATTGGAACTTTCCAAGCGGTGCTGATACCGCTCATATATCTTGGATATCACGATTTTCCGATAATCGTTTCCCGCACTTTTTTCATATTCCTGCGGAGAAAGGAGAGTGTCTTTGCTTCGGCTGATTTCTCCTAAAACGCTTTTGGGCGGGAAGTTTTTATCGCTGATATTTAATTCTTTTAAACAATCCTTTATCACCCTGACGCTATCATCCGAATCATATATGGTAAAGTTTCTTGTGTATCCCAGTCGCTCAATCTCTCTCCTCAATATGCGAACACAGGCAGAGTGGAAGGTCCCTGCGTTAATGTCTAAAGCACGCTCGCCAAGCATTTTATGAAGTCGCTCTTTCAGTTCATTAGCCGCTTTGTTTGTGAATGTTATCGCAAGAATATTCCATGGATTGGCGGGATAAACTGAAATTAAATCCTTTACCCGCTGGCTGTCGTCAATCTCTCCGTCAAGATATTCCTGCATAAAACCAATGTCATCTTCCGTAACGGTATCCGGAATCCAATCAGAAAAATATGCATTGCCATAGTTCACCAAAAAAGCAATTCGGTTTACGATAACGGTGGTTTTACCGCTCCCTGCTCCCGCAAGGATCAGCACAGGTCCTCTTGTTCTGAAAACCGCTTTTTTTTGCATATCATTCATTCTGCCAAACTCTTTTTCAAGGATGGCATGCTTTATACTATTAAATTGTTGTTTTAGTTCGAGCATATTTTCGCTCCTCTTTTTTGCTTAATCTTTTTTATTATATCACATTTTAAAACAGTTTGGTATACCAAAAAGCAAGCAAAACATCACAAAAAGAAGCGCCCATTTTGTATAAAAAACGACTCCGTGCCAATAATACCGTTAATCTTTTAAAAAGGATGCTGACATATGCTGATTGTTTTTATTCGATCTATTCTGCTTTATATTTTAATTATTTTTGGACTTAGGGTAATGGGGAAGAGACAGATTGGGGAACTGCAACCTTCTGAACTCGTTATCACAATACTGATTTCCAACATGGCGACTCTTCCTATTGAAGACATCAACATCCCTATGCTGATGGGCGCCGTTCCCATCCTTGCTTTAGTTGGCTTTGAAATTTTATTGTCCAATATCTCTCTAAGAAACAAAAAATTCCGTGAGTTTGTTTCAGGAAATCCCGTAGTCATTATTCGAGATGGGATCATCGACCAAACCCAAATGAAAAAGCTTCGTTTCAGCATTGACGACTTAATGGAAACTCTAAGAGAAAACAGTGTTTTTGATGTTCGCGATGTTTATTATGCCATCGTGGAAACAACAGGTCAGGTAAGTATCCTGCAAAAATATGAATCTCAAACAGTTACTACAAAAATGCTTGACCTCAAAGGCTCTGAACAACCAATCCCTATCGTTGTAGTCAGTGACGGCAAAATTGTTGAAGATTCCTTGGAGGCCTATAATCTGGGAAAAGACTGGCTTTTACGAACCATCCAGTCCAACAATGTGCATGTGAAAGACATTTATCTGATGACCGCCGATAAAAACGCCAATTATTTTATTGTCCCGAAAAGTCAAAAATAAAAGTCCTCTTATGGTCTAATCCTTAAAATAGAAAGGAATGACATCTTATCTCATGAGCAGAAGTATTACCATTAGTATTATTTTATTAGCCTTAATAGGATTTAGTATTTTCAGTTTATTTCGGCTTCAGGATATCAATCAAGAAATGACCGATCTTCTCACATCAGCTTCTCTGGCAGCGCAGAATCAAGAGTTCGAAAAAGCCAAAGAATTGTCTAAAAAATGCATTGAAAGATGGCATGAACATGAGCATTTTGCAGGAATTTTTATTCGTCACAACGAAATTGACGAAATGACCGGACTTGTTTCACAGCTTAAATCTTTTATAGAACAAAAAAATACCGCCCTCTTCTGCGGGACGGCAGACAGGGCGATTACATTGATCAATCATATTTTCAGCAGCGAACTTCCTACACTGACAAACATTTTTTAAAATATTTTATTTTTTGGATTTTAAGAACTTCAGTTCTTGCATAAATTCATCCAAATTACTGAATTCACGATACACCGATGCGAACCTGACATAAGCAACAAGGTCAATGTCACGCAACTTTTTCATCGTCAATTCACCGATTTCATTGGAGCTGACTTCTTTCACAAAAGCATTTTTGAAACCGTGTTCAATATCATTTACCACTTGTTCCAGCGTTTGAAGCGAAACAGGTCGCTTTTCACAAGCACGCATAAGCCCTCCCAAAAGCTTTTGACGGTCAAATGCCTGCCTCGATTTATCTTTCTTTATCACCATAAGCGGTGTTGTTTCTATTACTTCATAGGTCGTAAATCTGTTTTGACAAGATAAACATTCTCTTCTTCGCCTTATTTTCTCTCCGTCATCCGTAGGGCGGGAATCGATTACTTTGCTTTCATCAAATCCACAAAAAGGGCAGTTCATACCTTGTTCCTCCAAATACATTTTTAAGTATTTATCATACCATTTCTTTGTCATAATTTCAACTATTTTTGACAAAGAGTATAAAACGTATATTTTTTTTCAAAATATGTTTATTTATTTTCTCTTTTGCAATATAATAGGTAATGGATAAAAACTGGTTCTAAAAATAACAACTACTTACTTTTTAACATATATGGGAGTGACTGAATATGAGCAATATCTCTGATAATCTTTTAAAAGATAAAAAACACATACATTTTATTGGTATCGGCGGATCGGGAATGTTCCCGCTTGCACAGATTTTGCATGAAGAAGGTTTTTACTTAACAGGTTCTGATAACAACGAAAGTGACACCCTTGCATTAGTCCGAAAAATGGGGATTCCTGTAACACTTGGACAATCCGCAGAAAATATTGAAGGAGCGGATTTAATCGTCCACACTGCCGCCATTATGAGCGACAATCCTGAACTCATCGCTGCAAAACAAAGCGGTGCTGTCGTTTTGGAAAGAAGCGAGCTTTTGGGACTGATCACAAGCAGATATTCAGAAGCCATTTGTGTTAGCGGAACACACGGAAAAACGACTGTCAGCTCGATGCTGACTCATGTTCTTTTGGACGCAGGGGCCGACCCAACCGCCGTTATTGGCGGGAAACTTAAAAAAATAGGTGGAAACGGTCGTGTGGGGAAAAGTGAAACGATGGTTTGTGAAGCCTGTGAATTTGTTGATACTTTTTTAAAACTCGCTCCTGATATCTCCGTTATACTCAACATTGATGAAGACCATCTGGATTACTTTAAAACACTCGACAATCTCATTCTCTCTTTCACCAAATTTTGTGATCTCACTACAAGATGCATTATTGTGAATGGTGATGACGAAAATTCCGTGAAAGCCATCCAAGGGCAAAATAAAGAAATCATCACATTCGGATTCACAGATAAAAATGATTACTATCCAGCAAACATCCGGCATATAAGCGGTGCCTGCTCCGAGTTCGACTTGGTTCATCAAGGCGAAGTGCTTTGCAAAATAACCATAAATGTTCCCGGGGACCACAACATTATCAATGCAGTTGCAGCAAGTATAGCCGCCATAAAAGCAGGTGTTTCCCCTGCTCAGATTGCAGAGTCTATTGTCAGCTTTACCGGTGCAGGGAGACGTTTTGAAGTTTTAGGGGAAGTTAACGACATCACAATTGCTGATGACTATGCACATCACCCTGCTGAACTGAAAGTAACCCTTGAGGCCGCGCAAAAAATGAACTTCAACTCCGTTTGGGCTGTGTTCCAGCCATTTACCTACTCACGAACAGCCATGCTTCTTAATGATTTTGCCGAAGCCCTTTCTATTGCAGACCATGTTGTTTTATCTGAAATTATGGGCTCACGCGAAAAGAATACCTATAACATTTATTCAAAGGATCTTGCAGAAAAGATTGACGGATGCGTTTGGTTCAATACTTTTGATGAGATTTGCGAGTATGTATTATCCCATGCAAAAGAGGGCGATTTGGTTATTACCCTTGGTTGCGGTGATATTTATAAAGCCGCAAAAAAAATGCTTGCTGTTCAATAATAAATGTTCGATTTTTCTACAAATGCTCCACTGGATATGTGGAGCATTTGTCATGACAAACAGAAAGATATAACCCTTCTCATTTGACAAAAACACCGTGATTGTTAATTTTTTAACTTGACATCATATTATAAACGAGTCTATAATAAAAATGATGTCCTAATTTAAAAGCGAGAAGGTGTTATCAATGAAGAAACTTAAAATTGAAGTCTGTTCCGGCAGTGAATGTACCATGATGGGTGCTATGGATATCATCGAATCTATTGAAGGGCTAAAAAGCCTCAAACAACAACTTAGACTCAAGTCTCAAATAGAAGTGATTCCTTGTAAATGTTTTGGTGACTGCAAAAACGGTCAGTTTTCACCTATTGTTAAAATAAATGATGAAGTCATAACCAACGCGACAAGTGATATTGTGATGTCCAGAATTATCGCCTTGAGTAAAATGGACTAATCTAAATTTTTTTGCTGCACAAAGTATCGGAGGTTAATCATGCGCGGAATCAGTACCCCTGTCACAACCATACGGAGACAGGTTTTTGCTCAAATTGCAAAGTTAGCTTATGAAAATGATGAATTTTCTTGTATAGAAGAAATCCCTTATAAAATTATCCCCGGGGAGATTCCTACATATCGGGAGAGCGTGTTTAAAGAACGAGCGATCGTAAATGAAAGACTAAGGCTTGCTATCGGCTTGCCTTTGCGACGAGTGGACGAGCACTCCGCTCTTTCTAAAGGAGTGTCAGAAAGTGCTGTTCCTCACAAGATTTTTGAGACTCCTCTTGTTAACGTCATTACCTTTGCCTGTGACGCCTGCCCAACAAAATCCTATGAAGTAACAGATAATTGCAGAGGTTGTCTTGCGCATCCCTGTACTTCAGTCTGTCCTGTCAAAGCAGTTTCCATTGCAGACGGAAAGTCTGTTATCGACAAAGAAAAGTGTGTAAAGTGTGGGCGCTGTGAAGAATCATGTCCTTACAATGCCATTACCCACTTTGACCGTCCTTGCGCCGCCGCATGCGGAGTGGACGCTATCGGAAGCGACCATCTCGGACGAGCTTCTATCGATCATGATAAATGCGTTTCGTGTGGAATGTGCATTGTCAATTGTCCTTTTGGTGCAATTGCAGATAAATCTGAAATTTTTCAGATTATTAAAGCTATCAAAGATGGAGAAAAAGTCTGTGCCGCTATTGCACCTTCTTTTGCGGGTCAATTGGGACCGCTCGCTACGACCGAAAAAATGAAAGAAGCGTTTAAAATTCTTGGTTTTGATGACGTTGTTGAGGTTGCCTTGGGTGCAGACAAAGGTGCGGTAGAAGAAGCCCACCACTATGCACACGCTGTTCCCGACGAACAGCCGTTTTTGGCCACTTCCTGCTGTCCTGCATGGTCGGTTATGGCGAAACAAAACTTCCCTGATTTTAAACCATATATCTCTGAAAGTGATACGCCAATGATTGAAACCGCGAAGGTCATCAAGCAACGCAATAAGGATACTAAAGTGGTTTTCGTGGGTCCATGTGTGGCTAAGAAGCTGGAAGCAACCCGAAAAAAAGTCGCGGGATATGTCGATTTTGTCATCACGTTTGAAGAACTGATGGGCATGTTTGTTGCAAAAGGCGTGGAATTCGGCGACATTGATGTGGAATCGCCTCTTACGGACGCCTCAAGCGACGGTCGCGGATATGCCGTTGCGGGCGGCGTTGCGGATGCAATTACTAAAAACATTAAAGTTCTTTATCCGGATAAAGAAATCAAGGTTGACCGTGCAGAAGGCTTGAGAGAATGTAAAAAAATGCTTATGCTCGCGAAGGCAGGAAAGAGAAACGGCTATCTTTTAGAAGGTATGGCATGTCCCGGCGGATGTATCGGCGGAGCGGGAACTTTGATGCCGCTCAATAAAGCCACTCTTGCAGTGAAATCTTATAAAGAGCAAAGCCCTTACCAAAT
>JARBTU010000104.1 GCA_029240015.1 Oscillospiraceae bacterium
TCTGAAACATTACGCAATACATCCATAGTATTTAACAGACCCTTATTTTTTATCCGATTGGCTGAGGTCTACGTATTCGGTTACCTTATCTGTATATAAGATCCCGTCCAGATGGTCTATTTCATGGCAAAAACATTTGGCCAGCTCATCTTCTCCCGTTAACATAATGGGCTCGCCTTTTTCGTTCAATGCTTTTACGGTCACTTTTTGGGGCCTTTTTAATTTGCCAACCTTGTTCGGGATGCTCAGGCATCCTTCCAGCACTTCCTGCGTGCCGCTTGTTTCAATAATTGTTGGATTGACCAGTTGAATCAATCCGTCCCCCATATCGATGACAACCAGCCTTTTCAAAATGCCTACCTGACAGGCGGCAAGCCCTCTTCCTTTGGCGTGATCCAGTGTCTCTGCCATATCGTATAAGAGTTCTCGGATTCGGCCATTGACCTCAAGGACCTCTCGGCTCTTTTTCCTTAATATAGGGTCAGTGTATAATACAATCTCTCTTAATGCCATGATTTTCACCTCTGCTTTTGTTTACCCGTGATTTTTTCTCACTTGTTTCGAACATAAAAACCTGCTCGATGGAACAGTTAAATACTTGTGCAATGTCATAGGCAAGCCAAATAGACGGCTCGAATTTTTCCGTCTCAATCGCGTTAATTGCCTGCCTTGATGCGCCCACAAGTTCACCTAACCTTTGTTGGGTTAAGCCTAATTTTTCCCGTAATTGTTTAATCTTATTTTTCATAGAGCACCTCATGCTATGTATACCTTACATATAATATAGCTCATATACGTATTTTTGTCAAGTAAACATGACAGGGCAAAGGTGCTCACGGTTTAAAATCCCATTTGTTTGAGTTCGGATACGATCTCCACATATTTTTCTATAACATCGAAGCCTTTATAATCTTCTCTTTTTAAATCAATGATGTCTCCGTGGGAGATGCCTCTCCGATATTTGTTCCTAAATACGCCCCTGAAGTTTCCCCACATGGCGGATTCGATGCAGACAAGTCCGTCGTTTTCTTTTTCAAACGGTTTTACGATACAATATGGAATGCATAATAAAGAGTCGCTGAACATGCTTTTCATGACCGAAGTATAGCTTTGATAATAAACCTTCGGGACATCTTTTACGCTATCATTGAAATCCTTGCTGTGTGTAGTTGAAAATTGAGAGACGGCAGTATAAAAATCGGGATTTTGGTCCCCTATTTTCCGAAAATACTTGTTCATTATTTTTGCAATCCACTGAAAGAGCCCGTCCGGCATGCGGACGATTTTGTCAATCACTTTAGACCCTCTGTGAGGGGAAGACATGGTGGTCAGCGACGCAACATAATCCCCCATGTCAAGCATGCTGATCATATAGCGCGCATCCAACCCACCCTTGGAATGAGCAATGATGTTAACTTTTTCGCAGCCTGTCTCTTCTATAATTTGAAGAATTCTTTGTTTCATGTCTTTGGCGTTGTAATCAATCGTACCGAAAGCTTCCTGGTTGCCGTAATAAACTGTTGCTCCGTTTCGAATCAATTCTTTGGGGATGCGCCCCCAATAGTTAACGTATTTAAAATCCCGGAATCCCACGCCATGCACCATGACAAGCGGATATTTTGCCTTACACACAAAAGAATCCACCCTTGCATTGCGGTTAATTACTTTGTAACATTGATGATCGTATTCAAGGGCAATAATATAACAGCAATATAAAATAATAATGATATTTATTATAGGAATCCAGACAGTAAACAATAAGACAAGGCGACGGACAATGCTTAGTCTTCTGGAAGTAAAGAAGATACGAAGAATTCCGTTGGCCAGTAAAAAGAAAACACAAAAAATAGTTATAATTAAATCAATGACGCAAATATGGGTTTTTACATGAAATGGTTTGATAACGAAATACCCTAAGATACAGATAATTGTTTGAATCACAGTCACATAAATGCTGGTGAGGCACAAATGCCTTCCATTCATCATAACTTTAAACCGTAAAGAAACATCCTGTGTTAAGTTCTTGGGAACAATATTAAACTTTATCCACACATATATAAAGAAAGCAACTGTTTCCACGATGATTAGGGTTCTCCAAATAGAGGATATGGATTTAAACTCTTCTAAGGTGAGTAAAAGATTACATAAAAGAAAAAGATGCGGCGCAATGATGAGATAAATACCCATAATTTTAAAATTCATTAAAGAAATTTTTTTGAAAATGTCTAAGCAAAGAAAAAGAATCACTAATATAGTAATAATAAGCGCTAACAGCATAAGTCCGTATTCCTCCCATAATATCTCATAACAATGTAATTTATTGTAAGTTATTATAGCATATTATTTCCCGGAAATACAAGTTGATATTTTGGCCGCTTGTGTTATAATGGTTAGGAATAACAAAATCAAAGAGGGTGGAAGTATTTATGAAGAATCCACAGTTTGCCGCAAAGGTCGTAGCTCTCGTTCTTGCCGGTGTGATGATATTATCTGTTGTCGGAAGCATTATAATGAGCTTTATGGGATAAATAATTATGATTAGTATTATAACGTAAGAACAAGTGTAAAGGCTTGTTCTTTTTTTAAGAGTATATTTATATATAGTATGGTTAAAAGTAAACTAAATTCATTCAAAAAATGAAATGAAGAAAGAGAAACAGAGAGAAAACGAGCAAATAAGAGAGATATCAAGAGAATAAGAGGTGTAAATTGAAATAAAAGCAAAAAAGCCCTTGACAAAGAATAATAGTCTATTTATAATGAGTTTTGCGACTAATGATGAAAAGGGCGAGGATTTCGCCGATTTATATTAGTGAAAATAATCTTGGAGGTAAAAACTTATGTCAACTTATATGCCAAAGGCTTCTGAAATAAGCCGTAAATGGTATGTGTTGGACGCTGCAGGCAAACCATTGGGTAGAGTTGCAACCAAAGCGGCTCATATTCTTCGCGGCAAACATAAACCAACTTTTGCTCCTCATGTTGATTGCGGCGATCATGTAATCGTTATCAACTGTGAGAAAGCAGTATTAACTGGAAACAAATTAAACCAAAAATATTATCGCTGGCACACAGGCTGGATCGGTGGTCTTAAAGAAGTGAAGTACGAGCACTTGATGCAAGGCAATCCTGAAAAAGCGATGATGCTTGCTGTAGGCGGCATGCTTCCTAAAACAGTTTTGGGAAGAAACTCTTTGAGAAGACTTAGAGTTTACAGAGGTGCGCAACACAACAACGCTGCACAAAATCCCGAAAACTATGAGTTTTAATTAAGGAAGGAGGCAATATAAATGTACGACAAAAAACCATTTTTTTATGGAACTGGAAGAAGAAAAAACTCTGTTGCACGTGTAAGAGTATATGCGGGAAACGGTGCAATCCGTATCAATAACAGAGATATAGACGATTACTTTGGTCTTGAGACCCTTAAATTGATCGTTCGTCAACCGCTTAACCTAACCGACACAGTTGCCAAGTTTGACATCGAGTGCACAGTTGCAGGCGGAGGGGTAACAGGTCAAGCCGGTGCGATTCGTCACGGTGTATCACGTGCCTTATTGCAATATAACGGGGAATTGCGTCCAATCCTTAAAAAGGCTGGATTCCTAACTCGTGACCCAAGAATGAAAGAGCGTAAAAAATACGGTCTTAAAGCTGCTCGTAGAGCGCCTCAGTTCTCAAAAAGATAGAACATCTTTTATACAGACATCCGCAAACTATGTTTTGCGGATGTTTTTTTGTCTTAATATATAGCTGTTTTTTGTTACGACTGCTTTGGTCTCTGCAAAAAAAAGCTTATATTCTAAGCACGATAAAATCGAGAAATAATAAAATTCAGATTATTTGTCTAAAATAGCTTTATAACCTAGCTTTAATTTGTTTAAAGTGCTTCGCTTTGCCGTTCGTCATTATGCTAAACCTTTATAATTTTTGAAAGAATATCAAGATTTGTCCTTCCATTAATTCACATACCCCAGTTAATGTCATTATAAGGGGCCAATATTCCAGTTGGTTAAATACAATTCGTATAGAACATGCTGCAGTATACGAATAAAGCAAACAAACTGGAATATTATGTAAAAATAATAAAAAGTTACGATTTAGTAAAAACATCAAAATCATAGGAACAATTTGTTTGTCACAATTTACAAAAAAATGACGGATTTAATGGTTTGGTAACTTTTTTGCCCACAAACATTTTTGATTTTTCGTCATATTCCACAAAAGCACTCCCTCAAAATTCCTTGACAAAGTATATTTTTGTGAATATAATAGCTACAAAACGGTTACAATGGTAACAAAACACAACAGCGGAATATAATTCCTGCTTTGGAAAAGGAGCGTTTTGATGGGTACGTTTTTGAAAAAGCTCACTGTAAAAGCAAAAAGTCTTAATTCCCGCACGATAGCAGTAAGCGCATTGTGCCTTGCGTTGGCGTCGGTAATGACCGGTATTACTTTTGCGACGAACGCAGTGTACATTCAAGACGGAAAAGATGTAAAGCTTGTTTATACCACTGATAACGATATTAACCATGTTCTCGCTTCGCAAGGAATTGCGATAGGAGAAAAAGACGAGATTGACTTTACAGGTTTTAATAAAAACGAAGGCACAGTTACAATTAAAAGAGCATTTGATGTTTCGGTTTCTGCAGACGGAGAAATCCAGTCGGTTCCGATGACAGAAGGAACGGTTGCTGACGTACTTGCAAAAGCCGGCGTAGAGGTTGGGGAAAACGATTTACTCAATGTATCTCTTGACGAGCAGGTGCATCAAGGCACTGAGATTGTAATCAACCGTGTGGAATATCGTACGGTGAAAAAAACAGTAGAAGTTCCGTTTAAGACGAAAGAGAAGCAGTCTGTCCTTTTTAGAAGAGGGATTACCTCTTTGCTGATTCCGGGAGAAGAAGGAAAGATGGTTTCTACCATGATAGAGACCGTTATTGACGGAAAGGTTGTTTCCACCGAACTGAAAGAGAAAAAAGTAACTCAGAATCCAATTACACAGGTAATGCTTGTGGGTTCTTGTCCGCAAACACCGGTGTCAAAGCTGACTCCTCCGGATAGCCTTACCTTGGATACAAAAGGGGTTCCTGCCTCATACAAGCAAGTATATAACGGAAGAGCGACCGCGTACAGTGCGAGACAAGGCGCGGGGACAGCCAGCGGAAGAAGAGCAAAAGTGGGTCACGTTGCAGTGAATCCGAAAATTATTCCGTATGGATCCAAGCTTTATATTGCAACACCGGATAATTCCTATGTTTACGGATATGCAATCGCAGCGGATACCGGCGGTGCGTTGATGTCCGGTAAGGCAGTTGTGGACCTTTTCTTTAACTCTTACGAAGAGTCCTGCCAGTTTGGCGTAAAAAACGTGAATGTATATGTTTTGAAATAACAGATTAAATGAAAAGCATGATGGGGTTTCCATCATGCTTTTTTGTTGTTTACAGGAATTGTGAATATAAAATAATAGTTGATAATAAGATAAAGGGTGTGGTATAATCAGGAAAAGATATTATGACGGAGGAAATATTTTATGGATAACAGTTATTATTACAGCACGGATTCCGCGAGTGTGGTTGCAGGACTAATTGGCTTTTTTGCTGTTTTTTATATGATAGTGCTTGCTTTTGTAATTGCATTGTACGTTTTTCAATCTCTCGGACTAATGACACTTGCGAAAAAAAGAAACATACAAAACCCTTGGATGGCATGGATTCCTTTTGCAGGGACGTACCTTTTGGGAAAAGTCGCTGATGATGTCACGGAACGCAACGGAAAAAGAACCTCTTATCGTAAAATTTTGCTTGGGCTTCAGATTGCGCTTACAGCTATCACTTTAATTTTTACAGTGGTTATTATGGTAGCTGCTATTATGTATGCAGGGACCTCGGCAAACATTTCGGGAGATATCTGGAATAACCCAGAATTCTTTTTAGATAATGGGCAAAATTATGTGGTTTCAGGCGGTAGTCTAGCCGGAACATTGGATACCGTTATGCCAATAGTTGTAATGCTTATGATGATATGCGTTTTGCCACTATCAATTATTTATTGTGTTTTTTATTATATTGCACTTCACAAAATTTATAAAGATTACGTTCCGGGTGAAGCGGTAATGTATCTGGTAATTTCTATTTTGTTTAGTATACAGGGGATTTTCATGTTTATGATCAGAGACAAAGCTCCTCAGTCTATTGTGAATCCGGTTGGATATTGGAAAGATGGATTGTTTTATTTCACTCAGCCTCAGCACCCATACAACGGATATAATAATACATACAATCAAAATCCACAGCATCCACAGCAAGGGTATAATCAATATTATCAACAGCCAAACAATAATTTTACTTGGCAGCAATCTGCACCGCCGCCATATGGGCAGCAGCCGTTTAATCAACCTCCGCAGCA